>QMOR01000233.1 GCA_003648285.1 Bacteroidota bacterium | reverse complement strand
GAAGAAAACCATGATATCTTTTTGGATGTCAACAGAATATATGGTGCTGCTTCATTTTTTAAGGGATTTGGCGAGATCAAGGTATTGCCTGGCCTGCATGGTAAAGTTGGTGCGCACTTTAGTATGGGTGCGTTTGAACAAACGGTAAAAGCGATGGAAATCGGAATCATGTTTGACCTGTTTTTCACCAAAGTTCCAATTATGATCATCGACAATAATCAGCCCTTCTTCCTCAATGGGTATATCATCCTCCAGTTAGGTAAACGCAAATAGCCTTTTCACGCATCTATCGTACATTTGCCGCGCTGAATATTTCAGCAGTTATGTGCTTATATGCTGTAAGATGTACGAACTACCTGTATTAGATAAGCAATCACCCAGAAAACGCAAGCCCAGTTGGCTTCGTGTCAAATTGCCCATAGGCGAAGATTATCGCAATGTCCGCCGGTTGGTTGATGAATATAAACTGAATACGATCTGTCAAAGCGGGAATTGTCCCAACATGGGCGAATGCTGGGGGGCTGGTACTGCCACATTTATGATCCTGGGAAATGTCTGTACGAGATCATGCTCATTTTGTGCTGTAAAAACTGGGCGTCCACCGGAATATGATGAAGATGAGCCACGCCGTGTAGCTGAAGCAATCAAACTTATGGGGGTCAAACACGCTGTCCTCACTTCGGTCAACCGCGATGAACTCAAAGATCGTGGAGCAGAAATCTGGTACCAGACCGTTTTGCAAACAAAGCAACTGGCGCCGCAAATCACCATAGAGACTCTGATACCAGATGTACGCGGGACGTGGTCGGCTCTCGAACGCATGATCGAAGCAGGCCAGGAGGTGGTTTCACATAATATGGAGACCGTTAAACACCTATATCGCCTCGTACGTCCACAAGCGAAATACGAGCGTAGCCTCGAGCAGATCAAACGCACCAAAGCGCATGGCTGCCGAACCAAGTCGGGTATCATGGTCGGTCTTGGCGAGACAAAAGATGATGTACTGGAGGTCATGGACGACCTTTGCGCTCATGGATGTGATGTCCTTACCATCGGACAATACCTGCAACCAACATCGATGCATCTCGATGTTGATTCTTTTGTGCACCCCGATATTTTTGCGATGTACAAAGAAGAAGGTGACGCCAGAGGTTTTGATTTTGTGGAGAGTGGGCCGCTTGTGCGGAGTTCGTATCATGCGGAGCGACATCTTTGAGTCAGCCATCTGAAATGTATTTCAGATGGCTTCGATTTTAGATTCCTGATTTTAGATTTTTGATGGCTTTGGATTTGGATACCAGATGTCAGTGACTAGCAACCGTATGCTGGATGTCAGCCGCGAGATGTCAGTGACCATATGTTGGCTAACGACTTGACCATGTTATGAGAAACACAGTGCCTACCTTCTCCATCCATAGGCCTGTCTCATCTTCGTGTAGATCTTTGTGTTGTCATAGATTCCGGCGAATCTATCAGCGCCCGGACCGTATGCAAAGACTGGAATCATAGTCGCTGTGTGTCCTCCGGTTGTAAATGCCGTTTCTAATTTGCGCATTGTCGATTCCGGGTTTATGGCCAGTCCGCCAGTTTCATGATCTGCAGTTACAATAACAAGGGTTTCTCCATTTTTCTTGGCAAACTCAATGCACATGTCCACAACTTTATCAAACTCATGGAACTCGTCGACGATGTAATCTATATTATTGGCGTGTCCACCCCAGTCTATTTGAGCACCTTCAATCATGAGAAAAAATCCTTTCCCGCTTCTGTCCTCCAGAAAATCAAGAGCCAACTCCGTGGCGGGCGGCAAATAATCACGGCCTTGATCTTTTGGCAGAGGATCTTTGTCACTTGTGAAATAGGCAAGATTTTCACCTCCCTGTATGTTAATTTCATCAATTTCAGTATCGAAATAATCCGCTACGTAATAATTTCGATCGCGGAGCCGCTGATAAAGGTCCCTGCCATCTTCTCTCCTTGTAAAATATGCCTTGCCTCCACCTATCATTAAATCGATATCTGTGTTCATAAAACCGAGGGCAATTTCTTCATACAAGCGCCTGCTCCTGACATGTGTGATAAATGCAGCAGGAGTAGCGTGTACGATCGTAGAGGTGGTGAGAAGCCCGGTCGCAAGGCCCTTGCGCTCTGCCTCTTCCAGAATGGTTTCCTTATTCTGACCCAGATGATCCATCCCGAGGGCACCGTTGACAGTTTTGATCCCGGAAGCAAAAGCCGTGGCACCAGCAGCTGAATCAGTGACCAGATTGTTTTCGGAATGCGATTTGTGCAGACCAACCACGGGAAATTTCTCAAGTGCTGTTTTATTCCCATTGAGATACATTCCGGCAGTTATCTGTGTCAGTCCCATCCCGTCACCAATCAAAAAGATGATGTTTTTTGCGTTTGGTATGTAATTGACGGTGGTCGCTCCGGGGGGTTCTGAGCTGCCGGTGGTAGATTTTTGCACGGGTTGATTACAAGCCAGAAGGATGCAACAGCTAAAGTAGAAGGTCAAATGTCTCATTACCACTAGGTAGAATTAATTTAATCTAAGAAAACGCTTGCCCGGAAGGGCCTGCACTACTCCTTTGAACTCCAAACTTAACAAAACTGTGGCGAGTTCACCCAATGACATTTTTGACTGCAACGAAAGAATGTCCAAACCTGCCTCTTTTCCATCCTTCATCAACTCCAGCAAGAGCTGTTCTTCCTCTGAAAGGTCTGCAAACAATGCGCTCTGAGTAGCTGCAGGTTTATTATTCTCATCATCCCAACTCAACAGCCGGGCGATGTCTGCACCACTCTCTACAAGATGTGCTTTATGCGTTTTGATCAATTTGTTGCATCCAGCAGACATCTCGTCATTCCCTCGACCGGGAATTGCTGCTACGTCCCTGTTGTAAGAATTAGCGAATTCAGCCGTAATAATCGACCCTCCACTTTCGGCAGATTCAACGACAATAATGACATCAGCAAGCCCTGCGATGATTCTGTTTCGCGATGGAAAATTTTCTTTATCGGGTGGTGTTTCGAAACCAAACTCGGTGAGAAGGCCGCCGTGTTTCGTCATTGTTTTCGTAAATGACCGATGCTGGGAGGGATAGATGCGTCCAAGCCCATTCCCCAATACAGCGACCGTCGATAGATTGCGGGCTACGGCCTCACGATGAGCAGTGATGTCTATACCATAGGCCAGTCCACTCACGACGACCGGGTTATATATCGCAAGATCCCTGATGATCCTCGCGCACATCAATTTGCCGTAATTGGTGGCCTGCCGGGTTCCCACGATTGAAATGATACGCTCTGCGTTGAGATCAAATGTCCCTTTGCTATACATGAGGATTGGTGCCTGCGAGATGTGACGCAATCGCTCTGGATAGCAATCATCAAGGTAAAAATGGAGTTGGATGTCATGTTTTTCTATGAATCTCAACTCTTCTTCTGCTTTTAGAAGGTTAGACTTCTGTCTGATAGATGATACAAGCTTTGGTCCGACTCCCGGCACTCTCAGCAGGTGACGGGGATTCTCCCTGAATACAGCCTCTACGGATCCGCAGTAGCTGACCAGATTGCGTGCGATGACAGCACCAACCTTAGGGATGTTCTTGAGCGCAACGCGATAGAGCGTTTCGTTATGGTGGTTCATGTGAAAAGCGGTTTACGTGGTCCTCAACGGCCACGCAATCCGGGATCAAGACGGTACGCTTTGTTCAGATACGATTGAGCTCTCTCATTGTCTCCGGATGCTTCGTAGATTTTGCCTGCAGCAAAATTCATGCGTGCGTCATCCGGATTTAACTCGAGGCCGTAATTCATATACTTTTTTGCGTAGTCATAACGCTGGTACTTGATCGCCATAATGTCTAAACTGACACGGTAATAAAAATCAAGTAACCGACGCTGATCGACGTTGCGGCCATTTAAGTATTCACAATACCGTGGAATATATGCAACGTTGGGCTTGTTCTCCAAAATATGTTCAAAACCTGAGAGTAATTTTTCTAAATCGCGATCATACTTGTATTGTTCAGCGACAACACCACTCTTCATTTGGTTGGCACTCAGGTATCGCGGATGGATTGCCAGGCTCTTGTCGATATATGTTTCAGCCAATAGCATCTGCTGATGGCGCTCCTCACGACCGGATATATCCTGACCGCTCTTGTAGAGTGCTGTTCCCATGAAGCAATTGGCCCGTGTGCTGTTTTTACTGACAGCGACACCCGTTGTGTTGAGTGACATGGCATTTTCCCACGCCGGGATACGATCTATTGTTTTGTAGGTAAAGCCCACAACATACACACCGAGTATAGCTGGAGCAACCCATAGCATCCGCGGTATTCTACGTCTTGCCCTATCTGCATAGAATGCCAATCCCAGACAAAATGCCAGGCTTGGCATAAAGATGAAGCGTTCATTCATGAAGGTACCAACGGGAAAAAACACATTTGAAACAACGGAGATCGTTGCCACGAAGAAGATGATACAGAAGGCCAGCATTGATTTTGTCCAAATCCCCCGAATGGCGACTCCAAGAAGTGCGGTATACCCCAGAACAAAACCTATCACTTCTGGTTTTGACCAATTCATGATGGGAATGTGATAGGGATAGTAATCGTGCGTCAGAGGGTGAGGAAAAAACAACAGGTTCCAATACAAACCAAGCGTGTACAGGATAGTCGCATACTTCTCACTACCAGACATCTCGACAAAAGGATCATTGAGCAGATCCTGACTGACGGTTTCACCAAACAGGAATCCTATCACATGATACCTGAGGGCAATATAGGCGACTGTTGCCAGTAAGACGGGAGTCATTGCGATGAGCCATTTTTTGACATTACGCGTTGTAAAAAAGTACAATGCCGCCGGAATGACTGCGAGGAAAGTGATTGTATTCTCCTTGGCGAGCAACCCGACAAAAAAGATCAGACCTGAGCCCAGCAGCCACGGGACAGATCCCCGGTAGTAGTATCTAAATACCGCATAAATAGTGAGGAGAGAGCCCATCAGTGCGAGAATCTCGTCGCGACCTTTGATATTGGCAACTGCCTCTGAATGCACAGGATGCAGCGCAAACAATAACGTGCAAACAAACGGGACCGCGAGAAACCAATAATCCTTCGGAGCTGCCTTAATGAATAGGCTTACTACTCTGAATACAATGAGCACCAGCAATCCATAAAGCAAGATATTGACCGCATGATATATCCGTTGATCCAGGCCAGCGATCTCATGCTCAACTGCAAACATGGCAATCGAAAGCGGGCGATACCTCGCTCCGGCTACAAGATCTTTTTGCTCACCGAAATATCCCGTAAAACTGTCATTCCCGAAGATTTCTGCAATACCCGAAATGCCCTTTTTGACAAATGCATTATCAGTAATCACAATTTGGTCGTCCAGAACAAACTCGTACGGGATGGTCATGGCATAGATTCCGACCGACACCAGAAAGAGTATGCATGCTTCCTTCCAATGCCTCAGCCAAAAGCCACGCTTGAACGGATCGCGTTTCTTTTTCCTTTTTCTGCTCTTACCAGTCTTGCTACGGGTAGTCATCAATGTGTATTTCTGGCATAATAATAACATTTCCATTCCTACCCGAATGAAAATTTGCGTTTGCATTTCTTCACATTTTCATAAATTTGGACCATCATTTGTACCAATAAACCCTATGCGCATAGCCCTGACATTATTCATACTCGCATTTAGTTGCAGTTTAGCACAGGCACAAGTCAACCTGAAGGCGGCAT
>QMOR01000232.1 GCA_003648285.1 Bacteroidota bacterium | reverse complement strand
CGCGGGAGATGAGCATGGCCAGATCATGGTGCGGAGTCCTTCGCTCATGCTGGGATATATTGTTCGTGGTCAGGTTGAAAAAATCAAGACTAAAGAGGGGTGGTTTGCAACAGGCGACACAGGATTTATTGATGCAAATGGGTTTTTAAGCATTACGGGTCGTATAAAAGACAATTTTAAAAACTCATTCGGGCAATACGTTTCTCCCATCCGCATCGAAAAAAAGCTTGAACTTGAAATTGGTGTTGAGCGTTCGATTGTTATTGGATTTCAACGACCGTTTACGTCAACTATTATACTTCCGGATTTTGAATTTCTACAATCGTGGGCCGAGGCTCAAAATGTACACTGGACCGCGCCTGAGTACATGGTACACAATCCCGATGTCATCAAGTATTATCAATCAATCATTGACGAGATCAATAAGAAAGCTCAAGTTCATGAGCGCATATTGGGATTTGCATTAGTAGCTGATGAATGGACAGCGGACAGTGGATTGTTGACATCGACTCTGAAACTTAGGCGGGAAGCCATTTCGGAGAGATATGAGAAGGTGATTCGGGAAGTTTATAATTGACTTGGAAAGGTAATGCCGCCTCAGAGTGATGATTAGGAAAAGTGCAACTGTAGAAAAGTACTCAAAAGCACTCGATCATGACCTAATTAAAAAATACTTTCACTTCCTCAAAGGATAAATGATCTCCTTCATCTTTACCATAATAGGCCGTTTGAATGACCCCTTTTTTATCAATTAAGAAATCCGCTGGCATTGTGATCAGGCTACCTTTGAATACTAATGGCACATTTCCCATAAACATAGACTTTATAAGTGTCGGCATGCGGAAAAACATGCCTTTGAGCATCCCCGCCACTGAATGCTCGATTCCATATTCACGATAGTACTTATTGCTCTCGTCTGCCAGTATTGGAAAGGGGGCTTTGTGCTTGTCGGTATGGCGGACCAGATTGTCCAAAGGAGAGTCGAAAATTGCGACCATGTTAAAATCATCTCCGAGCTCAGCATATCTCTGCACGAGATGATGCACCCTCAAATTGCAGAATGGACAACTTGCAAAGCGAAAAAAGGACAACATGAATGGCTTGCCACTCAAACTCTCAGAGTCAAATGTCGATCCGTCGATAGCCGGCAATTGAATGCGGCTCATGTCTTCACCTTCCTTGCGTCTCATATTATCCTTTGATTTTGGTCTTTCAACAGTCATTCATTGCGAATGTTGCCACTTTCAGACGGGTGACACTGTCCAAAAGTACCATTTGGTAGTGGGCAGGACACTTCAAGACGGCAGGCGTCAGTTTCTCATTGACTGATATCGCTCTAGCGCTAATGGAGTAGGTTGCGCTCGGGATATATTTTTTACGAAGTAGATAAGGTCAAATGATGATGCCGGCACGAGCAATGATTCTGCATCCTGTGCGATCCACGCCCTTTCCTGGCTGAGCCATTTTCGTTCTTCTGAATTTTTTTCAACATTGCGGATGTCAAGTAAAAAATTGCTCAAGCCAACCTCGGCAAGTGCACCATCCATGACTTCCGGGGAAGGCTTCTCAAATTGTCGATCTCCAGGTGGGAGGTCGGATGGGAATGACCCTTCTCCAAAAGTAGCCCCTATGGCAATATAATCTTCTCCCAGTACATCCCTCATCTGCATTCCCATCGGGCCGAACGTACCTTCCATAAGCTCGGGCATACTAAATGTACCCGTGGCCACATGTAGGTTGTGAGCCCAGATAATCGCCTTTCTCTTGGGCATTTCATTGTCGAGATACCAAAGCGCAGTAGCAGCCATCCCCCGCTCACGAATCACTCCTCCTTCTATGCGATCGGGTGAAGAGAAAAACGCATTTCCCATCTTTCCAATTTCTGCCATCAGCATTGCGTGTTCATATTCTTTCACTGAAGATGACGCGATAAGGGTCTGCTTTCCCGCAACCAAAGTCTCAACGAGCTTTTCATAGTTCTTCCCAAGTTCAATTCTCTGATCGTCTGACAGCGAAGCATATTTTCCCCATGTACCAGGCCAGAAATCACCTTGTTGTAAATCAAGACCAAGCTCCGGTTCAGACAAACCGATATCAACTCCCAACCCATTGCAATATCCAATGACATCCAAAACGCCCCGAGCGGGTGCTGTGATATCCATGCCAAATACGTGGACCATATCATCTGCTTCACGATCTGCATTGAATTGGCGCATCCATTGAAAAAGTTCCAGCATCTCCTCTGTATCCCAGAGATACCAACCTGCCAATTGATTCATGATCTCTCGTAGGTCACCTTTCCCCGAAGTAACATACCGATCGAGAGGTTCAGCATGAGGGCAGCTCTCCTCCAGGATGAAAGCACGAAATCCAAAATCCTCAATCATGTGTCTCACTAACAGGCCCTTCAGAAGGACTTGTTCTCTTGTATCATGGCGACTTTCACCAATGCCAACGACCCTGGCAGATCCTATTACAGTACGAAGTGACCAAAGTTCTTTTTTCCCAAGTCCGGAGTTTAAATCTTTCATATCGATTGCTTGCTTTGAAGCCCAGTCAACAAATGCCTTGCTACCCTGGGATTGGGTTTGAGCACAACTCATCATTAGAGTTGCAAGCATGAAATACAGCAGAAGGGGTCTCTTTAACTCATACCGATATGACATTGCATGATCCTTTTAAAAGCCTTGAAAGTATCTTACCAAGATACATGTCATACTTCATATGTCGATGATATTAACGATCCTGATCTGCAAAATCCAAGATGATTCACATCATGTTTCAACCTAGGGTTTATGGTCAATGCCCTGCGTCCCAAGTCTGAAGTTTAAACGACTTGTCATGGATCTTCAGTCTGGGTATTGTGATTGTGAAGATTTTGCTTCGATTCCTGAGCCAGCTTCTCATTGAGATAAAATGTGCCAAACACAATAATCCTGACGGTGCCATCCTTAAGATTGTATATTTTTGAACAATCCAATGAAGATATCGATCATCAAAATACTACTTGCAACTACTATAGCCCTGCTACTTTGCTCTCCGGGCATAAGTCACGAGATCCTCACAGAATGGAAGGTGGCTAAGCAATCCGGTGAGATTCAGGTGAGTTATCGTTACATCATGGTCGGTGATACGCTCAAGACCCGTGAAATGCGGGTTTCATTTACTGTTGAGGCTAAACCTGATTCGATTGTCAGCATGTTCAACGACGCCGATAAGTTTTACGAATGGTCTGCCGGGATAGAGAAGTGTAACATCATACAGACGGACAGTTCCTCCTGGGTGATGTATAATTTATATGATGTGCCATGGCCATTCAAGCAAAGGGACCTCATTACGGAATACAAGCTAGTGAAGTCAGATTCCAAAACTACACTGATCATGACTGGCAAGCCACATCTCCTTCCGGAGTATGAAGATATCATGCGGATGAAGCTCTACGAAGGGTTTTGGTCATTTGAATCACTGGAAAATGGCCTCACGCATGTAGAATTTCACACGATATCATTTACTGACCCTATTCTGCCCCGCTTTCTGCAAGACCCGGTTCTTCAGAAAACCTTTATTCATTCGATGAATAAACTGAGGGCATTGCTAACCGGCTAAGTTTATTCGGGCATATCCCTGGCATTCTGGTTTTGTGTATCGAGCCTCAAAACCCCAGGTATAACAAGGAGTCACCGCCCCTTAAAATCTGTTTCCTTTCAGGATTCAAACGGATTAAACCTTTGGACCCTTCCTGAGTCTAAAAATCAGTTGCAACCAGCTGGTTAGAAGAAATTAAATTTTTGTCACATAAATTATTGAATCATGAATAGCACACGTTTCCTAATCTTGGGATTATCCACGTTGCTCCTCGCACTCTTTTCATTTAGCTCCTGCGACAGCGACTCTGTTGAGCCCGAGTTCACATATGAACTCACCGAAGAAGATGACCATGGCCTGGCCTATATGCTTGAAGAAGAAAAACTCGCTCGCGATGTGTATATCTCGATGTACCAAATGTATGACCTAATGGTGTTTGACAATATTTCAAACAGCGAACAAGGCCACATGGACGCGATACTTGAGCTTATGAAAAAGTACGACATCCCTGACAACTCTTTACCTGAGATAGGTAAATTTTCAATTGAATACCTCCAACAGCTGTACGACGATCTGATCGTAGCTGGCAGTGAGTCAGAGTTAGCAGCACTTATTGTAGGAGCAACAATTGAAGACGTCGACATTAAAGACCTCAATGAATTTAAAGCCGCCACCACTAATTCGGATATCATTGAAGTCTATGACTTGCTGACTTGCGGATCCAGAAATCACATGCGTGCTTTTATAAAGCAGTTGGATAACGCAGGAGAAGAATATACTCCACAGTTTATCACTCAGGAAGAATTTGACGAAATCATAAACGGAGATAAAGAAATGTGTGGACAAAATCCTGTATCCAATTAATACATCAGGGCGTCGTTAGTAAGTAAAAAGGAAAGTACTGATGACCCGCTTCAGGTGAAACTCTTGCGGGTCTTTTTTTTGCCCACAAATAATGACTATCGCCCTACGTGAATAAGCAACACCGAAATATCACTTGGCGAAACACCCGAAATACGACTCGCCTGCCCCAGAGTCCTTGGGCGAATCTCTGTGAGTTTTTCGCGTGCCTCGGTAGACAGTGAGCTCATCTTGTGGTAATCAAGCTCTTTGTGCAATAACAACTCTTCGAGGCGGCCCATCTTATCTACCAGCTCCTGTTCCTTCTTGATATATCCGGCATACTTGACATCTGTCTCGGCGAGGAGCACGGTTTCATCATCAAAGGGCTTCAGGTCGTCATCCAGCCCGGGTATGATATTTCGCAGATCGGCCAGATGCAGATGGGGCCGGCGCAACACGGAAATCAACTTGACTTTCTGGTTGATCGGTTGGCTCCCTATTTTTTCTAGATAATCATTGACCTGATCGGGTGCTACACTGAGCTTGCTGATCAATTTTTCAACTTTGGCCACACCACCTTGCTTTTCCCGGACACGCTGCATGCGGTCCTTTGCTCCAGTCAGACCCAGTTTGGCAGCCAAGGGTGTCAGTCGCAGGTCCGAATTGTCCTGTCTCAAAAGAATGCGATACTCGGCACGCGACGTAAACATCCGATACGGTTCCTTCGTCCCTTTGTTGATCAGATCATCGATGAGCACCCCGATGTAGGCTTCAGACCGTTTGAGGATAAATGGCTCTTCGTCTGTTACTTTGAGGTGTGCATTAATTCCGGCGATGAGTCCCTGGCAGCCAGCCTCTTCATAGCCCGTTGTGCCATTGATCTGGCCGGCAAAAAAGAGGTTTTTGATCAGCTTGGTCTCCAGAGTGAGTTCCAGTTGTGTGGGTGGAAAATAGTCGTATTCTATCGCATAGCCCGGCCTGAACATCTTGCAGTTCTCAAATCCGGTAATCGTCTGCAGTGCTTTGTACTGGATATCCTCGGGGAGCGAAGACGAAAATCCATTAACGTATACCTCAACCGTAGTCCAACCTTCAGGCTCCACAAACAACTGGTGCCTGTCCTTGTCTGCAAATCTATCGATCTTGTCCTCTATGGATGGGCAATATCGCGGACCCTGCCCACGGATACGTCCATTAAACATGGGCGACTTGTCAAATCCGGTCCGCAGGATATCATGGGTTTTGGTACTTGTATATGCAATATGACAAGGCCTCTGCTTAGCCAGATGGGGTGTATCTGTGAAAGAGAATTTCCCGGGGTTTTCATCTCCCGGCTGGAGCTCCAT
>QMOR01000231.1 GCA_003648285.1 Bacteroidota bacterium | reverse complement strand
CTTCTTCCGGGCTTAGACCTTCTCCAAGGTAGAAATGCCAATCTGCTTTTAGATCAGCAGCAAGATCGTTCGATAGAATTCCTGTGCCCCAGGTTCCCATGTATTTAGTTTATGGCTCCCAACTTGTTTATATCTATGTAAAATACACACTTATACCCACTTCAGCAATAGGTAAACCGCCATAGGGTACGCACTTTATATTCTTACAAATCCATATCGTCAAACGGGCTCTTGATCGAACGCAAGTCATGCATCGTAACCCGTGTGTAGATCATCGTCGTCTTGGGGTCCCTATGTCCCAATATCTCCTGAATATATCGGATATCAGTTCCTGACTGCAAAAGATGCGTCGCATAGCTGTGCCGCAGAGTATGCAATGTAATGTGCCGACGTAGACCCGAAGCGCGTACAGCTCTCTTAAACAACTGACGCGAGCTGGAATACGAGTACTGTCCACCTTTTTTGCCCTCAAACAACCAGGTCCCGGGAGCGTAAACCCTGATATACTTGTCAAGAAGACCGTTGACGGCTGACGATAATGGAACCGGACGATCATTTCTGCCTTTTCCCTGTCGCACGTATAATATTCCTGCCTCTGGTCTTATGTCCTGGAGCTCCAGATTGATGGCTTCTCCTATACGCAGACCACATCCGTAAACTAAACCAACAAGTGCTCGGTGCTTAAGATTTCGTAGCTTGGAAAAGATTGCTTTAAACTCCTCTTTAGTCAGAACCTCGGGTAGCCTCGTACTCCTCCGCGGTCTCTGGATTTCTTCCGGTACAACCAGCCCGCCGTGCACTGCATAAAAAAGCTTAATCGCATTGATGGCCTGATTCTGAGTTGAATAAGAGAGATTGCGTTTGATGAATACGGCATGATTAAACTCCACAATGTCATCTTTATTCAACTGGTCCCAGGCTCTGGGGCTATGATATGCCATAAACTGCCGCAGCATACTCAAATACGTATCTATTGTCGATCTGCTGTACCGCCGCTCTTCCATGACTCGTCCCAACTTTTTGATCTTGTCAAGGTTTACTTGCGTAATCTGAGACTTTCCTTGCCCCCTCGCCGCGATTTTAGTATCTCCCTTTTTGACAGGAAGCAAGGTATTTGGTACTCCCCTTTTCTGTGGGGGCTTTTGAATCTCATTATTCTTTAAAGCAGATATATCAACATTGGCTATCCCGGCAAAGTGCTCAATGAGAACGCCAAGGTTTTGTCGGGTCGCCGGAATACAAAACCGACGGTATGCATGATTCCATCTGACACCAGGCAATTGACCAGCCAATTGATGAAGCTTTACCGAGTAAGGATAATAAATGCCGATATGTTTTGCACCCAGCACGAGTATCAGTTTGGCAGAAATGACTTCCATGATATTGGAAATGTAAATCAATTCTACATCATATGCCAGTCATATTTTATCGTAATTGGATAATCTCTTATTTTTATAAACTCAATACTCAGATGCCCTAAATCACCTATTATTCTCAAACGACTTATCCGGATACGCCGGCACAGGCGGAACAGTACGCGGATCCTTAGCCATCAACTCCTTCAGATATGCTATTGCCGCATCCAGTTGAGCATCCTCACCATTGAATGTAGCATGCGGCAAATTATCCACAACAATATCTGGCTCAAATCCATGGCCCTCTATCAGCCAGGTGCCGTCATCTCCGTAGACACCCATCATCGGAGCCCTCGCTATTCCGCCATCGCTCAACCTGTTCGCACCACTCAGCCAGATCTCTCCACCCCACGTCCGCGTGCCAATCGCCGTACCCAGATCGAGCTTTTTAAAGCCATCGGCAAATGCCTCGCCGTCTGAGGCGGTATTCTGATCTACAAGGATGACGATGTGACCCCTGAACGCATACTGCATATTCCAGTATTGATTGCCGGACCTCGACTTCCAGTACATCCATGCTTTCCGGAGCAATTTTTCAAGAATAAAACTCTCAATATTACCTCCCCTGTTATGTCGCACGTCTATGATCAGGCCCGGTCTGTCAAACACAGGGTAAAATTCACGGTACCACTGCTCCAGGTCGCTGCTGACCATCGAACGCAAGTGTACATAGCCAATCTTGCTATCGGCTTTTTCCTCGACTTCAAGTCTGCGTGAATATTCCCAGTCCCGGTATTTTAATCCGTACGTGCTGCCTGTCGGGACCACAATGACGTCCCTGCTCTCTGACCCGCGTGTGATACTGAGACGCACTTGCTTGCCTACCTTGTTTCTAATCAGGCTGCCGATATCTATCGCTGACAGTGCTGGTTTGCCATTGACACTCGCAATGATATCTCCAACCCTGACATCAAGATATGGATCATCAAGCGGAGACCTCTCATCCGGATAATCCGGGTCTGCTCTATAGATATAATCTATGCGATATCCACCACGCTCATCATCCCTGCTAAAACGCGCTCCAAGGTTCGCCACCGAAATATTGCTGTCATCGGATCGCGTATCACCACCTCTCACACTCGTGTGTAATGCCGATAACTCACCGACAAATCTTCCGATTAAATCAGATAATTCATTTCTCGTCGTCACCCTGTCCACCAATGGATAATACTTATCGTGCATGGCGTCCCAATTCACACCGTGCATGTTTTTATCATAAAAATAATCGCGTTCCATGCGCCATGCATCGGTAAATATCTGCTTCCAGTCCTCCAGTGGTGTAATCGCAAATCGCCAGTCGCTCAGGTCTATTTTACTCTCAGATAAATCACTGACCTTGCCAAGGCCGGCATCGATCATATAAAAGCTGCTACCCTTTCTGAGAAGTAACTTCTTCCCGTCTGCCGTGACGCTATAGCTTCTTACTCCTTCCGCCATCGTCTTTAGCTTCACATCCTTATTATCAATTTTAATAACAGCGAGATGCGTTTTGGCATGGACACCGGTTTCACTTGTTAATAAATAGATTGCTTTTTTGGTGACAGCAAGGTTGCGATAGTTGCCGGGTTTGACCGGTACTTCTGCGATTCTCCCAATGATGCCCTCCTTATCAATCAGCACTTTCAATTGGTCATCTTTATCACCCTTCTTCTCACCCTTGTCGTCATCATTTCCGCCATCATCATCTTCATTGCCTTCATCACCTTTATTGCCTTCGTCTGCATTATCATCGCTTGTGGTACCGTCATCTTTCGAGTCGTCATCTTCATCATCACCATCCTTGCTATCCTTATCCTCCGCCACGAGCTCATCGTCATTGCGAAACGGAGACCTGGCGCCTTTCTCAAGGGCGATGTGATATACCTTTTCACTCGCATCAAAATATGGCTCGGGCTGTCGTGTCCCCCAGGGACTTCCCACCAGTGTCGTAAAACTTCTATCTGAAATGAAATAAATAAATTTCCCGTCCGGACTCCATTGCGCATTTCTGCTATTTGCCCTGTCGGTTGTTATTGGAAATGCATCGCCATCCTCCAAATTGTGCATAAATATTTGCACCATATCATTGTTGGCATTTTGCTCAAACGCCAACCACTCGCTGTCCGGAGACCACGAAAAGCTTCCTATTCCCTCATTGTTTGATGATATCTTTTTGCTCTCTCCGGTTTTAATATTCATGATATACATGTCTCTGTACAAATCGTCGTAGGCCAGCCATTTTCCGTCAGGCGATGGCACACCCGCGTATCGCAGGATCTCGCCATCATCGGTCAGTGCACTCCGCTCACCAATCCCGTTTGCAGGCATACTTACAAATTCAAATTCACCACTCTCGTCGGACAATGAAATAATACTTTTCCCGTCAGAAGAAAATACAGCATCCCGGAGTCGCACATTTTGTTGATCCGTAAATTCAATAAATCTTCCAGACTTGACAGGCGCAATAAATGCACGGCCTCTTGCGGTGATCACAATACGCTTACCTTCTTTATCAGGATGAACTGAAGTAATATATTGTGCCGGATTCTCCACCCATTTTTCCCTGAGTTGGTCAAGGTCAGAACTGAGCCTGATGTCAATGACATTCTTCGCATTCTTCGCGATGTCATAATGCCAGATATCCGCCCCGAGTTGATAGACCAGGTGTCCGTTGTGATGATTGGCATAGCGTATATCAAAGTCCTTGTGCTTCGTATGTTGCTGCAGGTCATTCCCCGCCTCATCAATCGACCAGATATTCATAATCCCGTCGCGGTCTGACACGAAATAGACCCGTCCATCGTGCCACATCGGATGGTGACTTTCACCGGCATAGCCGCTTGTGATCTGAACCGCTTCATCACTACCGTCAGTATACTTCCATATCTGCCGTGCCGTTCCACCCTTGTACCGCTTGGTGACATTGCCATGATAGGACGGCCTTACGAAGTAGACAGTCTCGCCCGAATCATCGAAGGACGCCTCGCTTGCCTGGCTAAGAGGTATCCTTTCCTTTTGCTTGGTTTCCAGATCGATCGTCACGAGTTGCCAGTCGGGCAATGTGGCATATGCACGCGTACCATAGACGATCCGGCCATCCGGCGTCCAGCACTCCGCCCTCGAGAAATCACTCTCATACGTCCATCTCTCTGGAAGTCCCCCAGTCACCGGCATGGTATAGAGCTCAGTAGGACCCTCATAACTTGCAGAAAACGCGATAGTACTTCCATCCGGAGAAATGGCTGGAAATCCCTCGTCCTCCTCATGCGTCGTCAGCCTTTGCGCCAGTCCACCTGTGAGTGGCACCGTCCAAAGGTCCCCTTCAGCTGCAAATACGACCCTGTTGTCATGTACATCAGGATAGCGGTAATACCCTTCAAAGCCCTGGGCATAGCCTTGGTAAGTTGCAGCAACTAGAAAGAATAGCACACCGGCTATCAGGGAGATTCGCTTGTCACTTTGAGTAGTCATGTTTCCGTCTTCAGTGAAATTTAATAAATAGGGCACTGAAGATACAAGGTTTATATCCAGTTAGGATTTGCCGTCACCTGTCACTTTATCTTTCTTTAAATTCCGAGTGGCAAAGTGTTTTTCCTTCCCATGGGTCGGCGGTGTCTAAATGAATTGTATACTTACTATGCACAAATTGACTGACCTGCTCAAATCCTTGCTTATTCCACACAACATCCATAAATTCTCTTAGAAATAGTTCTTTATTTATCATACTAATAAATTGGGCATGACCTGACTGAGGATGCCCTATGTGCAACTCAGTCAATTCTCCGGCATATGGAACACTGGCGAAGTCCCTGCTCCGGAATCGTCAATTCAGGATCCGGTGCGATGACCTCGAGATGGTCGATGCCTTTCATTTATTACGATTCGCGACGTGGCATCATAATACAGGCTAACCTCTCTTCGCCTTCTTCTCTCGCTTAGCCGCCTTCTTTTCTTTCGGGGTCATTGCTGCTTCTTTTCTAACGGCTTTCTTTGAGTCTTTACCTTTTCCCATGATATGCTATTTTTATATTGAAATGTGCTTTTTCTGTGTGATTGATAACCAATGATACTCTTGCAAGGATCTGCAAGTTAACGTTCACATTGCAATATAGTGTATATGTTTAGTTTGTGCTCCAGCATTAGAATCTCAATAGAACACGCTTGCCCGTAGGATGCCAATGCAGCAAAACCCCTTGCGCCTTTGCGGTTAAACACACCTGCCTCTAGTTCCAAAATCCATATTTGGCAGGATATTTGGCATAAATTCAGAAAAGCACACTATATTTATCGACTCCCCCCTTTGCATCCCCAGAGATTTTTATTGATCTAAAGCGCAGCATATGCACGTACGTGATATCATCATGATGGTCTTGATGTCTGTAGCCGTAACTGGTTATGCACAGGTCGAAGACATT
>QMOR01000230.1 GCA_003648285.1 Bacteroidota bacterium | reverse complement strand
TGTGGTAGCCAAACTGTGTTTCAACGATATCAGTTATTTCATGGTTGTTCAATTTGTAAGCGGCGGCTTCAAACTCTGTGACAAACGTCCCTCGCGTGTTCCGTCCAAGGGAGCCACCTTGTCTGCCTGATCCCAGATCGTCTGACATGGTCCTCGCCAACTCTTCAAAACTCTCCCCATTCTCCAGCCTTTCTTTTACTTCATTGATTTTATCGAGCGCTTTTTGTTGCTCCGCAGGATTTATTTTTGGCTTGTATACGATCTCCCCTATCTCGACTTCGCTATTAAAGAATGGTAAGCTGTCAGTTGGAATCGCATCGAAATACTCCAGGACTTCAGCAGGAGTGACTTTTATCCCTTCCATGATACTTGCTTGCACCCTTTGTGCATTTAATTTTTTGCGCAGGTCTGTCCTGTTCATTTCCTTGGCCTGGGTAATGCTCATGCCATAATAATCTTCAAATTGAGAGACGTCATCACCCATCATTTCCAGGATCTGATTTATCCGTTGCTCCAGCTGATCTTCGACTTCCGCGTCCGGCACCTCCATACTATCGATACTCGCATGATGTACAAGGAGGTTGGTTACGAGCAGCTCTTCAAGTATTTTACACCTGGCGCCCTCCGGGGGATCTCCCTTTTCTGAGGCAAGCGCAATTCGCTCTTCCACTTCAGAAAGAAGCACATACTCATTGCCCACTTTTGCTATGACCTTGTCCAGTACAAGCGCTTGCGCTTGCATCCCAGCTGCCGACAACAGGCAGATAATTCCGACAATGCATCCTCTCATTTGACAAAAATATTAATGTGTTTACCACGCATCTCGCGGTTATACAAATCGGTTTTCAATTTTTCTAACAAATCAAGCTTCCTCTTGTGCATAATAAATCTTACTGCCTGCTCACGAATATACGAGAGAGGTGCAATCTCGGTGCTCAAGACACTTTCTGATATACGAAGGTAATATTCAAATTGATCGTCTGTAAATCTTAACGATGTCTTCGCCCGCATATTCTCTGACCTCCATGTCCCCGGAGGCATCAGACTTTCGATTTCTTCTACTTTGTACCAGGTACTGTCTTCCAGCATAAACACGTCGGCATGTGCATTGCTAAATGCAATCAGCTCTTGAAAGTCCAATGAATCCGGACTGTCCCACCACTCTCTGAATTGCAGCAAGCTGTCTGTCGAGTTGTGCAACTTGACAAAGTGCGCACGGACAATAGGCCGTTCTAGCTGATATTGATCCTTGTTCTTCTGATAATAATCCTGCAGCTCAGCATTCGTGATCACAGTGTCGAGTTGCGTCTCTACCATGTTCATTTCATAATCACTGATGATGAGTGAATTTCGATAATCCTGCACCAACTCGTTGATATCAATATCCGCTGGGAAATGCCGTTCCGCCTCATACAAGAGTACGGCTTCAAGGACCCAGTGTTCGACATAACTCCGCAATTGCGACAAACTGTCTTCTGGCGAGGCACCTGCTGTGATGTACTTACTGGCCTTGGACATATGCAGCACGTGATGATGCACAGACGCAAGTACTGGATCTTCTGCATCTTGCTTTTGCAAATTGCAAGCAGTCAATCCGGCAATTATAAATGCGATATAGATATAACGGTTCACCCCGAACTGATTATTTGCGGATCAAACTGTTGAATAATTTTTCGTTGACCATAACAGAGTACTTCTTACTCAATTCTTCAACCCATTTCTCTTCAAGGTAATCCTGGTAGTCTGCAATGACATAGCCACGAGTCTCTTGCAGCTCTTTTGGCCTTTCGGGCTTGATATTCACGACACGCGTAAACGCTGCATCTTGTCCTGGTTCAGTCATCAGAGGTGATGACCAGCCGGACGTCCACTGCCAACCTGCTTCTTCAGCCTCTTCTTGCTCCATCAGCTTCCTTGTAAATGTCGCTGTGATTTCCTTTTTATTCTGTTCTTCCAGCCACTCCTCGGGTGTATGATTCAAGGCTGCCCTGTATGATTTTAACACGACCTTCTGATCCTCATTGGAGACGGTATATGTGATGACGTCCGCATGTTCAGCCATGATATAATTCTGTCGGTGGTCATTAAAAAACTCTTTTAGCCCCGTGGTATCAGTAGATGCTTTGTCCCAGACCATCATTTTTGTCACTTCAAACAACAAGATCCCCTCTTCATACTCTCGCATCAACGCAGCAAACTCGGGATACTTCTCCACCAGGTGTATTTCCTCATATTCAAGGCATGCATCATCACTAAATGACGCAAACAACTCAAGTGCTGTTGTCCGTACGGCCTTGCTGGACTGTGCTCTCATGCGCTCACGTGCGTGCGACTGCACATAATCCGTAAACTGATCCATGGTTTTAGCGGGTCCCGCATTAAATGTGATGATATCACCTTTTGGCAAGGTTGGAATTTTCCATTTAAACGAATGAAAATCATCATTCAAAGAGTGCACGAAAGCATCCAGAAGCACACTATCTATTCTGTAGTCAGACTCAGACTTGATCGAGTCGATCATAGCGCGCTTTGCAATATCCATGCGTTCATCACCACTCATTCTTGCAGCCAGCTGTCTCTTTTCGCTCTCGAAGTCACCAACCTTCACTTTTTTGAGAAGCTTTATAATGTGCCATCCGATCTTCGTTTCTACAGGTTCAGAGTAATCACCAGGATTGGCAATGCTGTATGCGGCCTCTTCAAATACCGGATCATACATATTGATGCTCAGTTTTCCGATATAGCCACCTCTTTTGGCAGTGCGTTGATCATCTGAAAGTGACCTTGCCATTTCTTCAAACTCCCTTCCATCATTGAGATTATGATGTATCCCCATGATCTTGTTCTTCGCGGCGTTCACATTCGTTTTATCCTCGTTGATGCGCACCAAAATATGTGAGACTTCAATTTGCCCTCTGGCTGTGCGCTTGTCATTTACCTTGATCACGTGATATCCGAGGGGTGTCCTCACTGGTGCAGACAGCTCACCGGGTTCAAGTACATAAATCACACCTTCCATTGCATAAAACCCGTTTGGCAGCATGGCTGTCAGGTAACCAAGATCTCCACCTTTTTGCGCGGTAGATTTGTCCTCTGTCAATTCTTCGGCGATTGTCTCAAATGACTCTCCTGCCTGAATTCTCTCATATGCGCGCTGTGCATTCCCCAGAATCATTTGCTCATCTTCTTCAGATGTCTTTTTTCCCACTCTAAAAAGGATATGCGATACGTGCACATCCTCTTGCATTCGCTCATAGGCCTCTCTCGTCAGCTTCTCTGTGACCTCTTTGTCATTCAGGTAAGACTTTGCAAGTTGCTTTCGGTACCCCTCGAGCTCCACTTGTAATGCCCGGATGGTATCCATTTGGAGATCCTTTCCGAGCTTTACTTTGAGCTTAAACCTGGCATAGAGGTCAAGATATTCCGTGAGAGACGGCTCGGAGTAGTCAGCTCCGTCGCGATTGTTCTTCTCGTAGATATATTTAAACTCCAGAAGAGAAACTTCAATATCCTCCACGGTAAACAAAACCGCATCATCTTTTTGTGCGATGCCACTCATAGAGAGAGTGCAAACGAAGCCGGCTAAGCAAATCTTCCTGACAATATTCATTGAATTCAAATTAAGCGCACAAAAGTACGACTTAGTCAGTCAAATTTGAACACCCTTGGGATGCGTTCGCTGATACGCGTCAGTATTTCATAAGAACTGGTCTGGCAATGCCTCGCGAGAGATTCAATTGACGCGTGGCGGCCAAAAACCTCAACTTCATCGCCTTGCACAACTCCCTGAATATCAGTGACATCCAACATACACATGTCCATACAAACCCGTCCGGCGATGGGTGCGAGGGCATTGCCAACATACATCTCGTAACCACTCCCACTCGCATGGCGGGGGATGCCATCGGCATAACCTGCATTGATAGTGGCGATGACAGAGTCCCGTTTTGCTGTAAATGACCTCCCGTAACCTACCGTTTCACCTTTTTTGATTTCTCTCACCTGGCTCACTTTTGCACTCATTGTCAGTACCGGGGTCAACTGATGCGGGTAGTTGATGCCTACGCCATACAATCCGATGCCCAGTCGCACAGCTTCAAATTGGTATTCGGGAAACCGTAGAATACCGTGTGTATTCAGGACATGCCTCAATGGCGAATAGCCGATCGCATTCTCTATTTTATGATAACATTTCGTGAATCGTTCGATCTGCTTCCGTGTGAAATCATCTTCATCGGGATCGTCAGCTACTGCGAGATGGGTAAATATGGAAACGACGTGCACATTGGATTGTGTCGATAGTGCCTCGATCAATGGTTCAATGTTATCCGGATCAAAACCCAGCCGGTGCATTCCGGTGTCAATTTTTATGTGAATTCCTATCTGAATGCGGGATGTGTTAGCGCTGACCGAAGTGTCAGCACGATGCGGGATGCGGGATGCGCTGGTGCTGACCGAAGTGTCAGCGCGATGTGGGATGCGGGATGCGCTGGTGCTGACCGAAATGTCAGCGCGATGTGGGATGCGGGATGCGGGATGACTTTCTGGGTACTGGGTGCTGACCGAAGTGTCAGCGGGATGCGGGATGCGGGATGCGGGACGACTTTCTGGGTGCTGGGGGGTGGGTGGAATGGCTTTCGCGATGTACCTGAGGAAGTCGAGATCATAGACTTCTGGTTCCAGTCGGTAGTCGATCAATTTATCGAGGTTTCTTCTGTCGGGATTAAGGACCATGATTGGCGCACTCACGCCCGCCTTGCGCAATTCTACTCCTTCATCGGCATATGCGACACACAGCCGGTCCACATTATTGTGCTCCAGAAACTTTCCAACCTCCACGCTCCCTGTCCCATATGCAGATGCTTTTACCATGGCGATAATCTCAGTTGCAGGTTCGAGCTTCCTCGCAAAAAACTGAAGATTTGTGAGCATGGCGTTGAGGTCGATTTCCAAAACTGCGCTGTGCGAACGACTTCGCATGGCCCGTACAATATCCTCAAACTCAAATCGTCGCGCTCCCTTCAACAGAAAAACACAATTGCCAGATGATTCCCACGTGCGTTCCTTTATAAAATCCTCCACCGTAGGGTAGAGTGAAAAACTGGTATTTCCACCAATGAATCCTGCGATGCGCTTTATCTGATCACCGATGCCGTAGACATTATCAATCTCGTGCGCTTCGATCAGCGATGCGACTTTGTGATAGTCATCGGTATGTTGCTTTTCGATATCGGAGATAATCAGCGCCTTTGTCCGTCCGAGGCTATGTTGCTCCAGCGTTTCGAGACCGATTTGCAGCGATTCGAGATCGAGGCTATAACTGTCATCTATCAAGAGGCAGTTATGGTCCAGGCGATGCATTTCCAGCCTCATTTTTACCGGTCGCAATTGCAACATACGCCGTGTGATATCCTCCTGAGGGATTTTCAAATAATGCATCACCAGGCAGCAAGTGAGGGCATTTTCTATTGATGCGTGATCACTAAACGGGATATCCAGCGCATACTCAATATCGTCATACTCATACTCTACATAGGTTCGATCAGAAGAGACGATCTGCGAAATCATCAATGTGGCGTCATCACTTCTCCCCCAGGATATCAACTCACTGTCAGGACAATACTCTGCAATACTCTGAGCGATAAATGGATCATGGGCAGGATATGCAACGACTTTGGCTTTGGAAAAAAGAGCACATTTTTCCTTGAGCTTTTCTTCCCTGCTTTTGAATCCCGCATCATGTGCATCTCCCAAATGGGTAAGAATCCCAATATCAGGGCGAATGACCTGTTCGAGGCGTTCCATCTCACCTGCTTCTG
>QMOR01000229.1 GCA_003648285.1 Bacteroidota bacterium | reverse complement strand
ATTACTACAATCAAAATCTACCATTTGGCGGGATCAACAATAGTGGCATCGGGAAGGGACACGGCTATGAGGGTTTCAAGGAGTTTTCCAATGCGAGATCCATATTGCGACAGGTCTGGTCATATGGGCCTCACGAATGGGTCCACGCCCCGTATACCAAATTGAGAAAAAAATGCATTGACATTATATTGAAGTGGCTTTAATGTGGCGGTATGCCATTGCTTGAAACGTGGCGGAGTCATCACATGCGCCTGCAGCCTAACAGGTATCAAGCATTCAATTTTGCCCGGTCGAGATCTCTGTCGACGTCCCTTTTCTTTATCGTTTCACGCTTGTCATAGGACTTTTTCCCCTGTGCCAGTGCTATTTCGCATTTGGCAAAGCCCGATTCTGAAAAGTATATCCTGAAGGGTACGATTGCCTGCCCCTTTTCTTTCACACGGCGGGCCAGTTTTTTAAGTTCCGTTTTCTTCAAAAGGAGTTTACGGTTTCGCCGGGTCTCATGCTGATTTACAGCTCCATATTTATAAGGGGCGATGTAAAGGCTCTTGAGGTAGAGCTCTCCATTTTCAAAAGTACACCAGGCGTCGGTGAGGTTGGCATCGCCTGTGCGCAGAGACTTCACCTCTGTACCCACAAGAGACATACCCGCCTCAAATGTCTGGAGGAACTGATATTCATATTTTGCTCTGCGCTTAATGATTTCCATGGTGTCGATCCGGGAGCTTATATCAATATTACTATCTAGACTAGGTCAATCTTTTGAATCCGGACAGCGGTCCCGTATGCCACCAGCTCGGAAGCCCCCTGCATAACAGTGGCCGTGACAAAACGCATCCCAATCACCGCGTCGGCACCCAAATGCTCTGCGTCAGCAATCATCCTCGCCATGGCTTGCTCGCGTGCGTCGACCATGAGCTCAGTATAGGATGTGATCTCACCGCCGATAATATTTTTTATGCCGGCCATGATATCACGACCCAAATGTCGCGCCCGCACAGTATTCCCGCGCACCACGTCCAGATGTTCTGTGATTTTGTATCCAGGCAGATCATAAGTAGTTGATAACAACATGTGTTTAAATTTTTATAGATCGTGAAATTACGCTTTCCGGCAAGTATGCAATACACTTCCGAGGGAGTTGAAGAAACTTATAGATCAAACCTGGCATTTCTCAGATAGCAGGTCATTTTATTGCGCTTTCCGGATGACCCTCTCACGCCTTTGTCATCAACCTATTTTGGTCATGACGGCGACAACAAGATGACACATGGGTTGTTTCTTCAACCAGAAACCCGCGAAACTGTTTGAGAAATATTCAATTTTACAACATGATGAGAATTCTTCCAATAATATCAACGATAGCGATCATCGCCTTGTCTTGTGGGTCAACTGCGCAAGTTGCAGACTCAAAACCCATGACACATGAAATCTGGGATGACCTCGTACAGGAGCATGTGACTGAAGGCGGTGTGGTGAATTACAAGGGAATCATACAGGACTCGGTGCAGTTTAATGCCTATCTGGATATGCTGGCATCTCACCATCCAAATACCTCCTACTGGACAAGTGATGAAAGGCTGGCGTATTGGATCAATGCGTACAATGCCTACACGGTAAAATTGATTCTCGATCATTATCCGGTGGAGAGCATAAAAGATATCAAGAAGGGAATCCCTCTGGTCAATAGTGTCTGGGACATTCAATT
The DNA here is from genome assembly GCA_003648285.1 of Bacteroidota bacterium. Classification (GTDB taxonomy): domain Bacteria; phylum Bacteroidota; class Bacteroidia; order Chitinophagales; family Saprospiraceae; genus B8-G4. The sequence goes on along the minus strand of QMOR01000229.1, from coordinate 4,124 downwards.
TATCGAGATCGGTGGAAAAACGTACGACTTGAACAACATTGAACATGGCATTTTGCGCAAAGAATTTTACGAACCCCGAATACATTTCGCGATAAACTGTGCATCGGTATCATGTCCGAGATTACGCAATGAAGCGTTTAGTGCTGAAAAGATCGAATCTCAGCTGCAATCACAAGCGATGTCTTTCCTGTCAGACCCCATTAAAAACCAACTTACTACTGATCATATCAGGATTTCAAAACTCTTTTCATGGTTCAAGGGAGATTTCACCAATGACGGATCACTCATCGACTTTCTAAATGCGCATGGTCCCATACACATTGACAAGAATGCAAAACTTGACTACCTGACTTATGATTGGAATCTGAATGAATAAGGCGAGGTCCGATTGAGCAGGGTCTGGCTTATCTCAAACGCACACGCGTACCAAACTGCATAGAGATATACTTGAATTGCTTCCCGTTTTGGTCACTAAACTGGAAAAACGGGACTTGATAATTAAAGGATGGTTGGGCAAAAACACTCAATTTGTCTCCAATATTGTGCTCCACGCCAAGTCCTGCAACGAGAGTGATATAGCTTTTTGAACTAAACTCAGCACCATCGAGAATGTGCTCCCGGATGCGGGCCACTTCAAAATCTGTGTTCTTATCCCGGACACCACCTGAAGGGCCGCTGCGAAAATTATTTCTTGTGATCAGATCATAATGGGCATTGGCAATCAGGTTTACATTGGCACCACCAATTGCATAAAACCTGGTCTTCCCTTTTCTATCGAAATTCCAATGTGCATACATCGGCACAGATACAATATGCAAACTGATTTCACTGAAATCCAGTGTCCGAACGTCGAAGGTCTTACCGATTTGAATGACTCTATTGGGTTCATATTTCTTCGCGCTATAGTAAAGCCCTGTTTCGAAACTCCAGGCCCCGCCACCAAATAACAGGCCGACCCCTGCAGAATAACCTGTTGCAAGCAAGTTCTTTTCTGAAAAAGTGATCTGCTGCCCATCAGCATAGAAATTTTCTTCTGGCATGTATAGGGCATTTAAGTCCATGGATGCACCGATACTGAAACGCAGGCTCTTTTTCTTATGTGTGAGTTTGATCTCCGGCAAAGCCATGGCGACATTATCATCCAGCTGATTTGGGAGACCCAATACTTCAACATACGTTACCGATTCAATCGAATTTGAATTTGTTGAAACAGAAGGTGAGATTGGACTTGCGCTTTTGCCATCAACTTCTGCCGTCTGATACTCAACCTCAACTTGTCGTCCGTCCAGACCTGAGTTGTCAAGCGATACGACTGCTATGTTCTCTCTCATTACCGGGGCGTCATCTGACGTGTCATCCGGGGCGTCATCCAGTGTATTTCGGCTGGTCTTTGCGCTATTTCTCTCAGGATACATCTCACCTGAAACGGGAGCCTGTGACAATGCTATGGAAGTTAAATGCTTATCTGACGGAACTGTCTTGCTTGCCTGAGCAATATCGCCCGTCATTGCTTCATTTCCTATGCTGGATGAGGTAAAGTACTTGGCACTTTGCTCCGTAAGCATATTCTCTTCTGACGAAAGACCGGATTTTTGATCAAACAGAGAGTTCTTGATATCTGGAAAGACATTATAAAATGTAATCAGTGCGATAAGGATAGCTGCGATCTCGAGAATCTTCGCACCTAGTAGTCGGCGCCGGAAGCGTTCATCCGCAGCGATTTTTTCATCGAGCACTGGCCAACTTCCTGCATCATATGGTGCCTTATAGTTTTCGACATTTTCACGGACTTCATGGTCAAATGACGCGTTTTCGTCTTCAATGATCCGGCGCTCCATTTCCTCCCAATTGCCATCAGAGTCTGACACAGCAAACTGCCCCAATGCTGCTTTCACTGCATTGTCAAAAGGATCAACTGCTTCGGAAACAACCTCATTTTCAATACGATTTTCCAACTCCTCCCAAGAGGCTTTGTCAAAATCAGGTTGGTAGTCCTCAAGTTTGCCTTTCAGTAACTGATCAAACTCTTTATCTGTCATATACTTTTTCCTGTATCGACATCATGTCCTTAAGTTTAATTCTCGCTTTCACGAGGTTGGAACGTGATGTGCTCTCTGTTATTCCAAGGATTTCTGCCACTTCGCGGTGGGAGAATCCTTCAATTACATACAAATTAAAAACCGCTCTGTAAGCAGGTGACAACAACTGGATACAGCCCAGTATCTCCTCAGTGCTGATCTGACTCAGCGCACTTGGCATTTTCGACTTGATGTTAAATGCCGTATCGATGTCCTCTGTCCGCCTTCGTGTCTGTTTGCGGTAATAGTCAATAGATGTATTCACGAGGATCCTTCTCATCCAGGCGATGAGTGACGTGCCTGGCTGATATCTCCCGATATTTCGGTAGATCTTGATATAACCGTCGTGGAGAATGTCCATTGCATCGTCCTTATTATTGGCATAGCGCAAACAGACCCCCATAAGAGTTCCATAGTAATCCTCATACAGTTTGCGCTGTGCCCAACGCTCATGGTCTACACATGCCTGTATGAAGTCCCGCTCATCATTTAGCAACTGTATCGCTACATCCATTCCGACGAAGTTAAAGTGTCATTGATTCAAAAACAAACGAATCAACAGCTAATGTAAAACGGCTGCTATAACGATATAGCTGCCACGCTTGACATTTAGACTAATCGCGGCTCCCAATCCACAGATTTCCAAACAGATTTCCAAAATCTTGAAGATTTGGTAAATCTAAGCTGGCTGATGGCGAAAGTTAGCGGCTGCACAAGAGAAAGTCAAGCAATAAATTATCGTATTACGAGAATTATCACCGCAGCGTTAATAAACCAGCTCCGGGCACGCAGAAAACCCGACAATACATATACATTTGCCTATATATGAAATCAAAGCACTCCCCTATCACACATGTTGAGGTTGAAGGCACCCAAACGCTCAAAGGCATGTACAAGGAGTATTTCCTTGATTATGCCTCCTATGTGATCCTGGAGCGGGCGATTCCCGGTGTGAATGATGGCCTGAAGCCTGTACAACGTCGTATACTCCACAGTCTCCGGGAGAAGGATGACGGTCGATTTCATAAAGTTGCAAATATCATCGGACATACGATGCAGTATCACCCACACGGTGATGCAGCTATAGGTGATGCCCTGGTCAATCTCGGACAAAAAGATCTGCTCATCGATACACAGGGCAACTGGGGAGATGTGCGCACAGGTGACAGAGCTGCAGCGCCGAGATATATTGAAGCAAGACTCACAAAGTTTGCTCTCGAAGTGGGGTTTAATGCCCAAACCACTGAATGGCAACTTTCATACGACGGGCGGAATAAGGAGCCAATTGCACTCCCAATGAAATTTCCACTGGTCCTCGCCCAGGGCGTGGAGGGCATCGCGGTCGGCCTTTCGACGAAAATCATGCCCCATAATTTTATCGAACTCATCAAGGCGGCAATCAAGATTTTAGAGGGCAAGCGATATAAAATCTATCCCGATTTTCAGACGGGAGGGTTTGTCGATGTCAGCGATTATAATTTCGGACGCCGGGGAGGAAAGATACGGGTCCGCGCAAAAATCGAGCAAATCGACAAAAAGACAATTGCTATCCGTGAACTGCCTTACAGCCAAACGACAAGTACGCTCATCGACAGTATCCTCAAAGCGAATGATAAGGGGAAAATCAAAATCAGGAAAATGGTCGACAATACGGCCAGGGATCTTGAGATCGCAATTGAGTTGGCACCGGGTACTTCGCCAGAAAAGACAATTGACGCATTGTATGCCTTTACCAACTGTGAAGTTTCGATTTCACCGAATGCCTGTGTGATCGTAGAGAATAAGCCGATCTTCATGACCGTCGACGAGATCCTCCAGATTTCGGTGGATTGGACACGTGAATTACTGCGACAAGAGCTTGAAATCAGAAGAAAAGAACTCGAGGAGAAATGGCACTTTTCCAGCCTTGAAAAGATCTTTATCGAAAAACGCATCTATCATGACATTGAAGAGTGTGAATCATGGGAGGAGGTCCTCGAGGCCATTTCTGTTGGGCTTGATAAATACGTTGCCACACCATCTACGAAAAACCCAAGGGACAAACGT
>QMOR01000228.1 GCA_003648285.1 Bacteroidota bacterium | reverse complement strand
CATGACCCGTCCCATGTCTTTCATACCCGAAGCTCCCAGTTCAGTGACGAGTGCAGATACAAATGTAGTGAGTTCTTCCTCTCCCATTTGTTGTGGAAGAAACGCGGCTATCACCTCAATTTCTTCACGCTCGATGACAGCTAGATCCTCTCTCGACTGCTCCTCAAACATGGCAAGTGATTCCTTGCGTTGCTTCACCATCCTCTGGAGAATTTTTATCTCGCCCGTATGGTCCAGCACGACGCCCGAACCACTCGTATTGTGTAGTAAAATTTCTGCTTTGATGGCCCGTAAGGACCTCAATGTTGCCTTATTCCTTGCCTTCATAGCCACAATCAGATCCTTGGCAATTTTTTCTTCAAGTGTCATATTTCGTCATTTGAGTTATAATGGTCTTCCGCTATTCTTGCCAATTCGTAGAACAAATCGAGGGAGAGTTGTTCAGGCCGCTTTGTAAAAAGTTTATCCTCTATCAGCAATTCATGCGGAATATAGCCTTTCAGTGTGTTTCTCAACATCTTACGACGCTGCCCAAAAGCACTTTTAACCACCTTGCGCAACCACTTTTCACTACAGGGAAGCGTATAATCCTCTCTGCGCACGAGTTTGATAACGGCAGAATTGACCCTCGGTGGCGGATGGAATTGACCTGGTTCAACATGGATGATAATCTGCCCCGTGTATGCCGTCTGTGTGAGTACACTAATGACGCCATAATCTTTGGATCCGGGTGAAGCAACTACGCGCTTTGCCATCTCCAACTGAAACATACCAATCAACTCACTAAAAAGATGCTTGTACTCGACCATCCGAAAAACAATCTGACTGGAAATATTGTAAGGAAAATTCCCTACGAGTGATGTATCAGGGTCAGATGTGAGATCGCTCAGGTCCAACTTTAGAAAATCGGCATGGACGACTTTGACATTGTCCATGTCAGCGGTACTATTTGCAAGTTTTTCCGCAAACATGTCATCTTTTTCAACAAAAGTAAGAGCCGCATCCCGTGTGAGTAGCAGGTCAGTCAGAATACCAGGTCCCGGGCCGATTTCGATGATCGATTTTGCCAAAGGATTAACAGCATCAACGATACTCTGTGCCGTATGAGAGTTCTTGAGAAAATGTTGACCGAGTGACTTTTTTGCTTTGACCATTGTAGAATGAATGCACAATAATAACGCTAAGGCAGTTAACGGCTGACAAAGATTTTGCCGATTGCTTCTTTTACTATCTTCGTTTGACTCTAAACATAAATTGACATGCAGCAGAAAGTCAGAGTAGGCATCACGATTGGCGATATAAACGGTATAGGACCTGAAGTTATCATCAAAACATTGTACAATACGAGCGTTCAGGATCATTGTGTACCAGTGATTTACGGCAGCTCAAAAGTTATTTCATACCACAAAAATGTCGTCATGCTAGATGACTTCACTTTTAGCAGTATCCAATCGGCTGAAAGACTTAACTACAGAAAGGTCAATGTCCTGAATTGTTGGGAAGACACTGTCAAGATCACGCTTGGCAAGGCCACAACAGAAGGCGGGCAATATGCATATATCGCACTTGATCGCGCTGTACGTGATTTGAAAGATGGGCTGATTGATGTGTTGGTGACTGGTCCGGTCAACAAACACGCCATGCAAATGGTAAATTTTCCCGCCACCGGCCACACAGAATATCTTGAAAATGAGCTTGGAGGCAAGTCATTGATGCTCATGGTGAGTGAGGAATTCAGGGTCGCTCTCGTGACCGCGCATATTCCACTCAGCGAAGTACCCAAGAATATCACAAAAGAAAATGTGGGGAGCGCTCTTACAAGATTTATCGACACACTCAGGGTAGATTTTGGTCTTGATAAGCCAAAAATCGCAGTATTGGGACTCAATCCTCATGCTTCAGACGAGGGATTGATGGGAACTGAGGAAGAAGAGGTGTTGCAACCAGTCATCCTTGAATTCAAGAAAGCCGGACACCTGGTCATGGGACCATATTCGTCCGATGGGTTTTTCGGATCGGGACTCTACCGTAAATTTGACGGTATCCTTGCGATGTACCACGATCAGGGATTAATTCCATTCAAGGCTCTCTCCTTCGGACAAGGCGTGAACTACACAGCCGGATTACCGTTTATCAGGACCTCTCCAGACCATGGGACGGCTTATGATCTTGTGGGGAATAATTCCGCAAATGAGCAGTCATTCCGCCGGGCCTTGTATTTGGCAATCGATATGTTTAAAGCGAGAGAGGACTTCAAGGATTTGGAGGAAAACAGCTTGAGAAAAGGGCAGAAACAGGTTCCTGACTTTGTCGACAGTAATAAGACCGAAGAGCCAGAAAATGAATCAGCTGATCTTGAAGAATTAAAAAATGAAGAATCAGAGACCGTTGAAATTCCTGACGTTGTGGAAAATGAAGAGCAAGAAAAATTAGAGCCGCTTTCTGATACTATTAAAACAAAAGAGCGTGAAAAACTAGAGCCGTTATCTGACTCTGTAGAGAGCGTAAAAAATGATGATTCCGGTCCTTCGGAAGACTCTGAAGAAAGTACAGATATTGCAGAATCAAATCCATCAACTGACGTACCGGAAAGTACGGACAATGCTGAAATGTCACCATCCGAAGATGATGAGGAAGAGAATAAAAAAGAGCCGAAGTCTTCTGAGGACGTAGAATCAGCTTCCTGATTCGTCTATCTTGAGATTGGTTTATCTTGACTTCGGCTCAATCTGAAAAATGAATCTTATTTACCCGGGGAAATCTCTGTATCATATTGGTGAAGTGCATATTTTTCAATGACTTCAATTATTTTATTTGCATATCTGGAATCAGTGGCATAACCACACTTCAAAAGCCCGTATGCCCATTTCTTATAGTCTGTTTGTTCATACGTAAACAACTCATTGTATCGGTCCGATTGCATTAAAAAATTACTGTGATCCTCAAATGAATCCGACGCAGAGTCATACATTCTAAAGCAAGACGGAATCAGATTGCCATCGGCATCGCGGTCATCATCGGTGTAGAAATACCGTGGTCCTGTCCAGTACGATTTACATTTTATCCCAAAGTGATTATTTGCCCTGTTCGCCAGTACACTTTTTCCCCCGTTACTCTCAATAAATGCCTGGGCAAGTTTGATACTTACAGGAATACCAGAACGTTTTTGCTCCTTGATCGCAAGCGGCAGATGTGATTTGATGTACACAACCTGTGCATCCTCGATAATACCGAACGATAAGAACAGCGAAGCAAGCAGCAAATAATAAAACCTGTGTACCATTACATTATTAATAAAGGGATGAGACGCCTTCTTGTATCTCTATAAAGCCAAAGATCATGCCAAGTTCAATTGAAAATATCCGGATTAAAGTACCGGCAAAGGCTCAGGCGCACCTGAGCAATGACCATGTGATGAAAACTCTTTTATCCCAAATACTTCCATCATTTCCACCTTCAAAAGGAAATGTATATCAGGATTTAATAGAGGCGATCGTTTACCAGCAGATTTCCATCAAGGCAGCAAAATCCATTTATGCAAGAATTGCAAATCATTTTGGAGGTGCCGTTCCACCACCTGACCAAATGTCCCTGGTAGAGCATGATGAATTGCGCGGTCTTGGATTGTCCAATCAGAAAGCGAGATACATGCACAACATAGCCACCTTTTTTGACCAACGCCAGCTTAGTCATTCTCAGTTTGTCGAAATGACTGATATGGAAGTTATCGGACTGCTTACAGAGATCAAGGGAGTCGGAAATTGGACGGCACAAATGATCTTGATATTCAGTCTCTGGCGACCCGATGTATTTCCGGTCGCCGATTATGGGATAGAAACCGCGATGGTAAGTCTTTACCATTTTAAAACAGACGGCAAAAAGGAGCTGATCGAAAACATGATAGAGGTATCGGAAAAATGGATGCCGTATCGCACATATGGTACACTGCTCCTCTGGGGATGGAAAAGAGCCCAAATGAATCTCTAATGAACCAATGATAGGGATCAACACGGGATTGGAGCCAAAATGATACATTAGCGCTCTTGTGAAAAAAACAGCCAATCGCATCATAGGAAGGTACGTAAGCGAGGTCGAGGGGCCTATGCTGATCTGCCTTGGTGGTATGCACGGCAATGAGCCCGCTGGTGTGCAGGCACTGGATCTTTTACTCAAGATGCTCGAAGTCGAGCCGATTACTAACCCGGATTTTAGATTCCGTGGTTCTATCATAGGGTTTCGCGGCAATCTCCAGGCCCTGACAGCGCAAAAGAGGTATATCGAGAAGGACCTCAATCGCTCCCTTCAGACCGAACATGTCGAGGCCATCCTTCAAAGGGATGTAAAAACACTCAAAGCGGAGGACCTCGAAATTTATGAGCTGATTTATGCTATAAATAAGGAAATTGAAGCTGTCGCACCAAAGAGAATTGTCGTCCTGGACTTGCATACGACCACTGCCTATGGTGGCATATTTACGATCACGTCTAATGAAGAAGAGAGTATCCGGATCGGAATTGATATGCATGCCCCTGTGATTACGGGCTTTGAAGATGCGCTTGAAGGCACAACGATGGGATATTTCAAATCGGAAAATTTTTCAGGCATACCCATGGCCACGGTAGTCTTTGAAAGCGGACAACATCAGGAACCCCTGTCGGTCAACAGAGCTATCGCCGCGACGATCAACTGTATGCGGACGATAGGTTGTGTGGCAGCCGAAGATGTAGAAAACAGACACGACTACCTGCTTATTGAGTATTCAAAAGACCTCCCCAAAGTGGCTAAGCTCCTTTCAAGATACCACGTCGTCGATTCGAGCAAGTTTGAAATGTTGCCAGACTTTAAGAGCTTCGGACCCGTCAGGAAGGGTGAGCTGCTGGCCTATGAAAACGGCAATGAAATCACCGCGGGGCAGGACGGGTATATTGTCATGCCTAAATACCAAAATCAAGGTCACGACGGTTTCTTTCTTGTTGAAAAAATAGATGGATATTAGCCTACCACTCTTTGATAAAGCTCCAGTCCAGGTGTTTATAGCTCTCGATAAACAATACGCCAAGTACAATAAACAGAAACGCTGCAAAGGTACTTGCAAGTACTACTAATGTCCGCCTGGGTCGCGATTTGACAACCGGGACTTGAGCTGTCTCGACGACATGCAATGCCGGCACATTCAAATTATAAGCCGACTCCAAAGTCTTTAATAGCTCCTTGTCGAAATTGACAGTATTTGTGGCCTTTTTGTATGAATCATCCAGAACGAGAATCGTCCCTTTTGCCTTATTGAAGCGCTCAATACTGTAATTGGATTGTGAAGATGTATCACGCCCCAGTAGTAAATCCAGTTGACTTTGCAGACCCGCGATACTGGCAGTCAGTTTTGCAATGGAATCTCGCGCTACACGACCACCAGAACTCTTGTAGGACTCAAGCTTCGCATTTTCACTCACAAGCTTTGTCTCTGTAGAAGTAACCAGTGTTGACAAAAATTCGGTTTGTGCCTCTGGATCAAAAATGCCGTATTTGAGTTGAGCACTACTGAGGCTATCCTGGATTTCCCTTAGTGCTACCTCTTTGGTACCTATTGTCTTTGCATACGACTCAATGACTCTTTGTTGGCTTCCCCGGATCATTTCGGATATGATCGTATTGATTTTCTCCCGTGCAGAATTTGCCATTGCAGCGGCCACTTCAGGATCCTGGTCTTCGATTGTCAACTCAATAGCGTCGTACTTGGTTCTGATAATTTTATAATGACCCATGAGTTTTTCACGGACGATATAGGATGCTTTTGACCGTGTCGAATCCACGTTATAATGCTCGTAAAGTCCATATTTGTG
>QMOR01000227.1 GCA_003648285.1 Bacteroidota bacterium | reverse complement strand
TCAGGAGGCGGGGCGATCGGTCTCGAGGGCTTCTTCGGCCCTGATGTGTATGATGGCGCCATCTTGATATCCATAGTGGTATCGATGACAATTGCCATCGTATCAATCTCTGCAAGTGTTGAATCCACATACACCACAGCCTCGTATTTGTCGCTAAACTCCACTTTCTTCATGACTGGCGGCTTCTCAGCTTTCTTTTTGTCGCGTGGTGTTCTAATGACCTCAGTCACTTCTTCAGTCTCGGAGAGAAGGCCCAGGTCACTAAATATTGGAGCCTTCATCGTAAAATTCATCAAAAGTAAAACGGAGAAAAGTGAAATAATCAAAGAGATCTTCATGATCATCGGACGGAGTTCATCAATTCTTTTCATGGCATCTTTTTAATACATGATGCATTTACGGACCGATTGTGGTGTGTGTTGCCGATATTTGCGCCCCATGATCAAATACGAACGACTCACATTGAAGAATGGCCTTCAGGTTGTATTGCACCAGGACATGACTACGCCTCTTGTCGCCATAAATATGCTGTACGACGTGGGATCAAAGGATGAGAATCCAGAGAAGACGGGGTTTGCCCATCTTTTTGAGCATTTGATGTTTGGCGGGTCTGATGGCGCGGAGTCTTTTGATGATCCGATCCAGAACGCCGGTGGTGAATGCAATGCATTTACAAACTCAGATATCACCAATTTCTTTTCGATACTCCCTGCTGATAACCTTGAGCTCGGTCTCTATCTGGAAGCCGACCGCATGCATCGACTTACACTCAATAAGAAATCGCTGAATGTCCAGCGGAGTGTGGTCACTGAAGAATTTAAAGAAACTTGCCTCAATCAGCCTTATGGTGATATGTGGCATAATCTCGCACCCCTCGCCTATAAGGAGCATGCATACAAATGGCCTACGATCGGTTTGGAAATTTCACATATTGACCAGGCATCCATTGATGACGTAGGGTCATTTTATCAAAACTATTACGGCCCCAATAATGCGATATGCGTGATAGCGGGAAACTTTGACAGGGAGCTTGTCACGGAAATGCTCGATAAGCACTTCGGGTCAATTCCTGCACGCACGAGACCGCAACGCCTTATCAATCGCGAACCGGCTCAAACTGAATCCCGGAAACTCACACACCATTCCAATATTCCGGTTGACACACTCTATATGGCATTTCATATGCCGGGCAGAACAGAGGCGAATTACTATCCGAGCGATCTGCTCTCAGACATTATGGCGAGCGGCAAGTCTGCCCGACTTTACCAGAAGCTGGTCCGGGAACTGAAGATTTGCACGGAGGCCGATGCCTATATCACTGGCACGATAGATCCGGGACTCATCATCATCGAAGCTAAACCATCAAATGGCCATACGCTTGAAGAAATAGAAACGGCCGTCTGGGAGCTGCTCAAAGAAATGGCTGAGCACAGACTCAGTGACCGCGAACTGGAAAAGCACAAGAATAAAATCGAAAGCAGTATTTGCTTTTCAAATATCAGCATCCTGAATAAGGCGATGAATCTTGCTTTTTATGAATTAATCGGCGAGCCGGAATTGATAAATACGGAGCAGGAGAAATATCAGGAGATTACGGCTGATGATATGCTGGAGGCGGCGCGGGTTATTTTTAGGGGGGATAATTGTTCTACGCTTTATTATAGGAGGGCAAGAGGCTAGAGGTTATCGTGCGTATTCTTTAACCACGGATTCTCGGATTTTCACGGATGTACTCTTGTGTCTTTTGCCACTAATGGCACTAATTTTCACTAATAAATATCTCGCTTAACAGAACACGAATAAAACAAAGAAAATCCGTGAAAATCCGTCTAATCCGTCCAATCAGCGTTCTATTAAGCCAGAGCAGGAGAATCCCAAATCACTCCAAAAACCCCTCCATCAACCGCCTCGGATTAGCCGCATTCAAATCCACCAAAAACGTAACCCTCCTAAAAAAACTGCGCTCCCCATAAATCGAATTACCGGTAATATCACTACTCTCAAAAACCGGAATGAAAATCTCGAAAGCATCCTTTATCCCGACAATCCCAATGCCAGAGCTAAAACTCACCGCAACGCCTCCATTAATGGGGTCTGGATAGACGGCGAGGTCGAAGTATAATTGTAATGGGATCGGCAACGGTGTATCAGTCGATAGTCCGGCAGAGACCATCCAATTGTCTGAAAGACCTGCAGTGTACAGTGTTTTGATCTCAGCGTCCTTTAGGAATGTTTGTTGGCTGAGGATATTCTCATCTTCACTTCGACCGAAAATCAATTCATCATATAAAAAATCCTTGGAGAAAAATCCGCGACTCGAGATACCATTAAAATAAAAGAGGGCGACCGCGTCAGGATCATCGTAATACGGGAGCCAGCCTGCAAAGCCATGAATGTATAATCCTTTCTTGCCTTTGGCATACGCGATCTTTTGTTTGTAATCAGCAGAGAGGCGGACAAATCCCTTGCCTTGATGGAGCGTTGCCTTTACCGTATATGGCGATAATGCAGATTTGCTTTGCATTTCATAGCTCAGCTCATTCACGTCATAACTCCGGGAATCCCACGCCCAGATAAAATCGTCATAATCGATGCCCGTCCCATACCGTTGGCCAACATGGATAAATCGATAAGACAGGCTGTGCTGCATTTTGGACAAGGCGGATGATGGGCGAAAGATGACCTTTACAGAAGGAGCAAGTTTTATATAGCGATCATTAAATGTATAATGGTCATCAAAATTATAATGGAAGGATTTTGCATCCATGCCTAACTCCCACTTGTAGATTTTCGAGCCTTGACGTCGGGCCTTTGGATAAATGCTGTATCGCAAGGAGCCCATACCGGTCACTTTTTTTGAGCCCGTGGCATAGAGTGGCGTGACCGACCATTCGAGATTTCGGACGGGCCAGTACATATTTGAAATATTCACGCCAAACATGGCTTTGTCGTAGAGGTTCCATCCGAATAATGGGATAATGTTGACCATATTATAGTCCGGGTCGGGAACCCCACTCAACATTGTCACGCGAAATTTTCGCCTGGCCGTTTTTGCACCATTGATGTGCATGACATTATTCTGTGGATTTTCATCGATTGTGTATTCGTTGCCGAAGAGCTGTATTTTATCGCAGCTGTCACATTCGAATGTTACCGTTTGAGATCCTGAAAATCCATCGATCCATTTATTCGCGACCGGGCTGCCATCTTTTAATCCGATTATTTCGACCGGAGATTCGATGTTCCCTTTATTTGTCAAAGTGAGTTGATGATCAGTTGTGCTATAATGATCAAGCTTGTAATCAATTAAATCCACTTTCTCCATCAGGTCATTAAACAGCCAGTCGAGGTCGCAATCACAAGATTCTTCAAAAATCAATTTTAGATCATCAGGGCCGGGGTGTCTGAAAGACCATTCACTATAATATTTTTTGATGGCGCTGTCAAATTTTTCACGACCCATATATTCCTCCAGCATGAGAAATGCCAGGGCCGGTTTTGTATATGCCCCGGAGAAATAATTATTAGTTGTGCTTTTAGTAGGGTCCGTCTCGGGAGATTGCAATCGATTGATCCGCGATTGATAATGCAGCATGAGCTGGATATCGGAAATATCGGACTCTTGCCTCCCAAGGTGAAGTAAAAACCTGTCTTTCAGGTCTCCGTACTTTTCAAGGACGTAGCGATTCTCGAAATAGTAATTCATTCCCTCATCCATCCAGGGATATCGCCTTTCGTCAGTGGCTATCATTCCATAAAACCAATTATGGCCCACCTCATGGGTGATCACCCTGTCGAGAGCAAAATCCGAGACTTCATGACCGATCAATGTGATCATCGGGTATTCCATACCACCGCCTTTGCTCAAGGGAGCTTCCACTGCCGTGACGTGATCATATGGGTAAGGACCGACGTGATTGCTATAAAACCTGAGCGATGATTCAAGATACTCTGTGCCCATCTCCCATTTTTCCTGATTGAGTGCTGTAAAAAATGCCCAACAACTCACGGTGTGGTCATTCAAGGTCACTTCACTCTTGCGCACGGCAAATCGCTTGTCCGCAAACCATGCAAAATCGTGCACATTCTCCGCCTTGTAATGCAGAGTCTTAAACGTTTTCGAAGAGGCGGGAAATTCAACCTTTGGGTCGTTTTTTGAAGCTGCGAGTGAGTCAAGAAAATTCTTTTCTGACCGATCTTGCAGATTGCCCGTTGCGGCGACTATGTAGTTTTCAGGAATCGTGACAGTCACATCATAATCGGCAAATTCACTGTAGTACTCCCCCAAATCCAGGTATGGCATGGGGTGCCAGCCCTCAGCATCGTACATCGCCAGCTTGGGATACCACTGGCTCACCTGGTAAGACTCCCCTACCCGACCCAGCCGGCTAAAGGAAATCGGGACTACGACCACAAAAGGCGTTGTCAGATGAACTGCTTGCCCCTGCCCGATAGGCTGCAATGGAGTGAGGATCGCGATATCCGGATTGAGTGGATCCAGTCGCCAGGGGATGTCGGTACCGTCGATCTGAAATTTTAACCCTTCTATCCGTCCCAACTCATTGTCCTGAGCAAAGTAGAAGCCCTTTTTTCCATGATCGAGTTCTTGCTTTGCAAATGCTGTCTCGTTACTACTGTATGCATTCGGATAGAGATGCATGTATAGTTCCTCAAGCGTATTGCCCGTGTTGTTGGTGAATGTCAGATCAAGATCACCTGCAATTTCATGTTTGACATCATCGAGTGTCACATCCAGTTTGTAATTGATCTCTGCAATGTGCTGGGCTGTCAAATTCGTCAGGCAGGCCATCAATATGTAGAGCACAGTCAATAGAGCAAGGCGTGAGATTTTTAGATTATCGCAGAGTGTCAGGGGGGCTGATGGCAGTTGTGAGTGTGCGTGTGTCAGCGCGTGTTGTTGTGAACTGGTCAGCAAAGTGATATGTGAACGGGTCATTGAGACGGCAAGCTAACGAATCTACCAAAAAAATTACCTTGTCGAACTACCGACAAGGTAAAGGATGCAGACACCCTATGACATTGTTCTAAAAAAGGTATCCAAAACTATAATTTTTTTGGGCACTATCGAAATACATTGGGAAAAATCTTACGTTAATAACTCATCTATGACGATAAACCCCTGCGTTTCAGCTCCCAATCCCAGGCGGTCTTCATGATGTCATCGACCGTGAATTGCGGCTCCCAGCCCAACAGAGACGTAGCTTTGGAATGGTCCGCGTATATCGACGGTACATCTCCAGGCCTTGCCGGACCGATGCGATAGTTAAGGTCTTTTCCTGTGGTTTTCATGAATGCCGTGATGGTTTCCATGACCGTCACGCCCTGTCCAATCCCCATATTTATCGTTTCTACAGGGTGAGAAAGTTTCCCTTCGACGGCAGCTTCGAGGGCTAATTGGTGTGCGTGCGCCACATCCATGACATGGATATAGTCGCGAACGCATGTGCCATCACGCGTATCATAGGCATCACCAAACACCACGACCTCGTCACGCAGACCTGCTGCTGTTTCAGTGATCACAGGCACAAGATTCAGGGCCAGGTTCACTGGTGACTCACCCATCAGTGCTGAGGGATGAGCACCGGCAGGATTGAAATAGCGCAGCGACACACCTTGTGTCTTTGCACCCTTTAGTGCATCAAGCATGATCTGCTCACCCATCTGCTTAGTCTGCCCGTAAGGGCTTTCGGCTGGTTGAAGGGGAGTTTGCTCCGTCACTGGCAGTTTGTCGGGGATGCCGTATACCGTGCAAGAGGAGGAGTATACCAGGCATGCAATGGCACGCGCCTTGACTTCCTGCACCACATTGATGAGACTCACCAGG
>QMOR01000226.1 GCA_003648285.1 Bacteroidota bacterium | reverse complement strand
GTAATAAATGGCCTTGCCCTTCAGAGTGCGCTGGAAACATTGGATGTCTTCACCCGCCTGGTTTCAGCTATTGAAATGCGGGAAATCGCGGAGCCATACATTCGCAGAAAAGCTATCAGTCACCTTCGAAAAGGTCGTGTGGTCATCTTTGCAGCAGGTACCAGCAGTCCATTTTTTACAACAGACTCGGCAGCCGCACTCCGCGCAAATGAGATAAATGCTGATGTCATTTTGAAAGGCACACGCGTGGATGGAATCTATACCGCCGATCCCGAAAAAGACCCAAGTGCCACAAAAATAGATGAGCTCTCGTTCGCAAGTGTCATCAACAAGAACCTGAAAATCATGGATATGACAGCATTTACGCTATGTCAGGAAAATGGCCTGCCCATCGTGGTTTTTGACATCAATCAACCTGGTAATCTCAAGCGGATCGTTCAGGGGGAGAAAATCGGATCACTCGTCACCGCATAATCACTGCAACACCTCAAGCAGCTTTTTGACCATCTTTCGATTGGCCCGTTTGTGCCCGTGCTGGGCCTCAACATTAACATACTCAATACCGCGCTGCCCGCAATACACAGAGAGGGATCCGTCATCCGTCATGGCCGCATTATTTTGCAATATCACATTGAATTTAGTCGGCGTGAGAAGCCCATACAATCTCGCTGAGGTGACAAAATAAAACTCGTCATCGTCTTTCCATTTTCCGTTATAAACAGTCTCTGCATCTACTTCATATATTTCCCCGGGAAGATATGATCGCATCGAATAATTGTCTTCACTATTATTGTGCAATGTCAATACGATGGGCTGGTCATCGATATGCATCAATTGGATCAGCGTGTCGGCAAATGCCTTGACCATCTCAAATACGACTGTATCCCTGATGGCTGACCGGTCCAGTTCCCGCCACACGCCAGTGTCTGTATAAATGCGATTTGGGTCTATTTGATAATGCGAGGTATCGTAGTCAAATTCAATATATCTTTCCCCGGAATGCATGAGTGTATAAAGCACACCTCCCTTTTTCTTGACAACTTTGATAGCGGCTTCTACTCCGGTATTCTCATCGTCATGCATATTGTAAAATAAATAACCGGGCTTATCAGACTCATAGGCTACCAGCCTGACTTCGGTGCCACCAAGGTCGAGTGAGGCTATTGTTTCTTGTGCGAATGACGTCGTAGTTGTGATTATAAAACAAAATAAGAGGAGTGTCTTCATGTGTGTGTCTATAATATTTCGCTAATGTCTATTAGTTCTAACTTAATTTTTAGGATTCAAAGTTAAGCCACCCCGCACAGCGAGGGCAGGCAAATGTCACGAATTTTCACTAATCTACGTGTTGACCAATGACGGATTAGTGGAAATTCGTGCCATTGGTGGCAAAAGACACCTAACATCCATCACAACTCCACCCCCTCATAAAACCCAAGCTGCCTCTCCGTAATCATCTTCGTAATCCACGCGATCTGCCCGGTATGATACGAAAAGTGCTCCGTCACATGAACAAGCATTGAGAGCACTGACTCCGTATACACCTGCACCGGCTGCCTGGTGACAAGCTGCTCTGCCGTTACGCTATCCAAAACCGATTCTATATCTGCCATCGTTGTGGCAAGGATACTCCAAAGTTCTTCTTTTGGCATTGGGCCCTGTGCGTCAAACTCTTCTTCTCTTGTACGCGTATCCGGTTTGCGTCCGACTCCTGAAATGATCCACTGTCGGACATTACCACTCAGGTGGAGGACAAGGTTTCCGATGCTGTTTGATTCAGCATTTGGCCGCCACCAGATCTGATCTTCCGAGAGGCGATCGAGGCATTTTTTAATGCGGGGGGTTGACTCCACAAGCACCCGACGCCTTACTTCGAGGATCAGTTCAGCGGCAATCTTGTCAGCTAATTCCATATGCCGAATGTAAGACTATGGATCCTTAATATCGCAATTACCCTCCAGCGCGACCTGACCCTGGTTGTGAAGAAGTGTTGCTCCTGTGGCTCCTGCATGTTGGCGTAAGGTTACATCCCGCAGTACAAGATTGCCACTATTGTCAATGCCATTGCCAAGGGAAGAGGTGCCTCCTATGATATTCAAGCCCTGAATAACTACATCATTCCCCGCGAGAATCTGAAAGGCCTTTGGCACAGTAGCGGCCGATACAGTAATATTGGCTGTGGGGTCGGCGAGAAACGTCACGTTTTTATTTATTGATATTGGAGAAGATGAAAGCACAATTACCTGCCCCTGCAAGGCGGAGCTAAAAAGCACTGTATCTCCCGGCCCTACGCAACTCAAGGCACTTCTGAGGGAGCCCGGCCCAGTATCATTTGTATTGGCAACCACATCACATCGCACGCGCAGTGTATACTCCTCTACTTCGCCATATGTAAACACATCACATGGATCCGAAAATGAATTATACTTCATCGCTAAACGCAACAAGTGATCTCCTGCCATGGCTGAATCAGGTATTGTCACCGTGCCACTTGCTGTGCCTGTGTTGGGGCCCGATTCAAAAACCTGCTCTCCTGGATCATCAAAATCTCCATCAGAATTATAATCTATCCAGACATGGAAATACTCATCATATACTTGCTGCAAATACTCAGGTGTTGCGCTCAGGTCATATGTTTCTCCAGGGATTACGCTAATAATTTGATTTGTAAAATCGCTGTAAATAGATTGGCCGGAACTATTGGTAAGTGGCCCAAGCGTAAATTCAGAAATCCACTCATGTTGAGCAATGATGCCCTGGCTCGGACAATAGGGTGGATCCTCGCATGCCATCGCAAGCTCAAAAGTCCCAATGCTCGAGCTCCAACCGTGTACAAGGACGTAGTATTCTGCATTGGGAATAGCAGTAAATGTGACGTGCGACGTACGGTCGCATCCTGGTTGGTCATCGTTGCCAGCGACACAAATCAATTGTGCACAGCTTCCCCGATACACACTCAGCTTAGTATCGTAATCTGCAGCTCCGCACATAGATAGTGTAATATTGCTCCCGTCACCAACAAATGTGTACCAGACACCTGCAGTTGTATTTGAGGTGCCACAGAATTGTACATCATCATCGTTTGCTTCAAGTGTGCTACCCGAAACGGTGGTCCCACATGCAATCGGTAACGCATCCAAACAATTATCTCCAGGTAAACCCGGCTTCGTTCTAAAATTTGTAATTGTACAACCCGAAGCATTCCCCTGTGTGCCGACTGGTGTCACGCGCACAAAAACAATGGTGTCTTCCGGTAGTGAAACTAAATTATAAGATGTCACATTTCCGACGCTCGCATTATTAACAATATCACCTCCTCCAGGCGTAAGGCCAACATTTAATAAATATCCGGTTTGGTTACCTACTGCGTCCGGCCAAACTATCGTCACATTAAAATCTATATCAACTGCACCATTTGCAGGAAACGAAAGCTGCGTACACAGCGGCTGAATATCTGCTTCCGTATGAAATGACTCCTCCGCACATGATTGGGCATCACCCAATGAATTATAAGGTGTGATTGTCACATACACTTCCGCATTAAAAGGCAAACCATTTGGATTATAAATTGTAGTGAGACCCACATCGACATTATTCGCAATATTAGATCCGCCTGAGAAGGTTCCTGCTTTAATTCGATATCCACTTGCCCCGGCCACGGCATTCCAGTTTATCTCCGAATAGACGGCCACATTTTGCTGATTATCTACCGGATTACTGAGGGTCGTGCAATTCGGTGCAAAGCAATCACCCGTATTACATCCTGCGCCGTTATAGTTATTCCTCAGGACATCACCTGGTAATGGTCCAAATCCATTGCTGAGATTTATACCCACACCACTTACCAAATGACAGTAGCTCATGACGGTACCTCCCTCATCCGGCAATATTGGATTTTCCGAGTCATAACATGACCCTCCGGAATAGCCTGCGTAACTTCCGCAATCGTCTATTTGTGTATTATCTCCGTTCCAGACACACTTGTGCGTGTGATTTGACCCAAAATTATGCCCCATCTCGTGGGCCACCACATTCACAGTCCATGAATATGAGGGAAACGGTACAATGTTGGTGCTCAGGCTGGTACTTACCGCACATTGGTGTGCATTCGAACAGAGTACATTCAGGTAGGCAACACCGCCTCCAAGCCCTCTGGTACTCAACAAATGTGCAAGTCTGCCGTCATATCCATTCGTACTTATCTGGCTGACAAACTCACTGAGAAACTGGCTCGGCGAAGTGAGAGATGCGTATGGATCCGTTGAAGTCCACACCATAATTTGCGAGATAGAAATCGGGATCGATTCATTATCATACAAAATGGATACTTCATTAAAAATGGAAGCAATCCATTCTTCAGTTTCAGAGACACTCGAACCATTGTCCTGATACGACTTTAAATCACATTCGAAATAAATCTCCACACAATTGCCAGTTGAGCGATATTCAGTTTTAACCTGCTCCTCATTCATCCCCAGATTGACATGTGAGTCATCTACAAAGCATTGTTTCGGCTCGACATTGATCTGATCTGCTTCATTAAATCTGATGTACCGGCGACCATCTGTCTGCTGCACGCGAAATGTGCCCGATCTGTCAGAATACATAATCCGTATCTCATCATCAAAAACGGATATGGCTGCAATCGATCTTACTTTGCCTACTACCTGGCCATGATAAAATACCATATCAGAATGCGCCATTCTGTCACCGTCTGATGTATTCAGGTGATAACCAGGCGCAAAAAAATCGGTGCGATACAGCTCCAGGATGACAGTCTCATTCCCTGGAATCTCAATTCTCAGCAGGTCGGGTTTCTCCGCCAGCAATTCTTTGACGGCGTCACCGTCCCAATCCAAATATTCATAGGCACTGAGATATGCACGATATGTGTCCCGTGGCCCGGGATCAGGGGTCCGCTCAAATACATCATATTCAGCAAAGCTCCCTGCTGAGCGCAAGCCATTGAGTTTTTTGGCAACAGGACTCAATGATCCCGTTTGTGCCATTCCAGTAGAGAAGCTCAGTAGTATTACCCCAAGCAAGACCCCAATGTTCAATCGAACACGTTTCATACACACGTCATTTTGCCGTGATCTGAAGCATACTTTCAGGTACACAAACAGATACGCGGTGATTACGTCTTATTTCTGAGTATTGGGTAAGCGGTTATAAAGGGGAAATTCGAGGGGAATGGCTGCAAAATACAAAAGACTTCGAGATTTCAGTTAGATTCTACCACACGCAATCGTCGCGAGGGATACATTGAGCCCGGGAATCTCAAGAAGCTTCTGTGTACATGCCTCAAGTGTGGCGCCGGTAGTCAATACATCATCGACGAGCAATACACTTTTTCCTTCAAGGTGTGCTACGTTCTTAAGGCCAAATGCATCCGCCATATTCAGAATGCGCTCGCTTCTCGATTTCCTTGTCTGTGTGGAAGTACTTCGCTTGCGTATGAGTGTATCGTGATCGAGGGGCACTCCCATGCTCTCGGATAGCCCGATAGCAAAGGCCTTACTCTGATTGAAACCTCTTTTCCGCAATTTCTGCCAGTGAAGCGGGACAGGAATGATGGCTGAGATATCATGAAATCTTGGTGATGCTGTGAGTTGCTGCCCATAGATCTGACCGACTCTGATCGCATAATCACTCCTGCGCCGGTATTTAATATTATGTAGCAGCGTCTGGGCCCGACCTTCTGGTACAAAGTAATAGAGTGCTGCCCCGGCTTCGATTCTCACCCTTCCCCAAAAATGTCTTTCGAATGGATTGTCAGCGATCAGGTGATAATTCGTACTTGGGAGGCCGACCATGCAAGCGATACAGAAGATACTGTCTCTGACT
>QMOR01000225.1 GCA_003648285.1 Bacteroidota bacterium | reverse complement strand
GTTGCACTCAATTGGATCCATTAAGCATTTATGAAGCATTTCCATTTATTAGGCGTTAAGAGCATTTTGGGTATTGTCATGCGCAAACTTTTCAGACTTAAGTTACTGACATTTACCTGATTCTTGTTCCTGTTGAATTCTTTGCAGTCTTTTATCAAATAGATGGCATACCTTACAATGATCCAAATTGCATGCGTCTGTATTACACATACCAGATGATAAATTGAATGCTGTCCTTGTATCTCACCCTGCTGTAAATCACCGGGATTAAGGCAACAACATCTGTGGTAAACACTTCCGATATGATAAAGCACACCTACTTTTTTCTATTCTGCATAATCGGACTCATTGCCTGTCAACATGAAGGAGGGGGAGAAACTTTGGATCATACGACATTAGAGGAAGCTTCAATTTCAGGACACAACCAGACTGACATTGCACCCAGCGATGACCAAATGGCATACACCAGGGAGATAGAACAATGGCGGGCAAATCGCATCTCTGCTCTCACTCGCCCGCGTAGCTGGGCGTCACTTGTCGGATTGACCTGGCTAAAAGAGGGAAAAAACACATTTGGCTCAGCGCCTTCAAGCGATGTGAAAATTGGAGATACAGCACCTGGACATATTGGAGCTTTGACCCTCACAGGCGACCATGTCACATTAGATGTAAATCCCGATGTCGAAGTCCTCCTTCCTGATGCGTCTGTATTTTCCGGAGGATCGGCTGTCGCTGATACCGATGAGCCGCCACTGATTTTTCACATGGGGGCGTTGTACTGGACTGTTATCAAACGCTCAGAAGTATACGGCGTCAGGGTATGGGATACGACACATCATATGCGCACTGAATTAACCGAGATCCCGCATTACGACACTGATCTGGCATGGAAGCTTGACGCGACAGTCCTTCCGGCCCTGAAAGACGAAACTATTACGATGGACAATGCGGTAGGTCAGTCGATTGCATATCCGATCGCGGGTCATGTCGTGGCATCAAAGGGTGGTATTGATATAAACCTGATAGCACTTGATGGCGGAGAGAATGATTTATTCCTGATTTTCAGCGACTTAACCACTGATATCGAAACCTATGCTGGAGGTAGATATCTGTACATTTCGAGAGGAGACAGCACCGGCAAGACGACAATTGACTTCAACAAAGCATATAATCCTCCTTGTGTGTTTACCGCTTTTGCAACTTGCCTTCTCCCACCAAAATCAAATTTCATTACCACTCAGGTCAGAGCGGGTGAAAAAGATTATGGGGCACATGACGATTGATTGATGCATACTGCTGTTGCGTCGGGAATTCAACCTATGGGCTTCTGAGGCGACCCTATTATGATCATCCATTTGGGATTCGGCAACTCCCCTCGCACGAGGCGAGCTACGTTTTTGCAATCGGTGGATTGTCGTGTAAGGTCATCAGGAGAGAGCCATTCAAAATCCAAAATTCAAAATCCAAAATTTCAACCTCAATAAGGCAGATTCTCAATTTTCTTCACGTCACGGATCACGATCTCATGATCCACGATTTCGATAAGCCCCTCCTCTCTGAAATCGGACAATGTGCGAATGATTGTCTCCTTGGCGATACCGGCCATGCTGGCGAGATCTTCACGAAGCAGAGAAACCAATGCATGGTTATTTTCGTCTTTGTATTTATGGAACAAGGTCACGAGGGTTGAGGACACTTTATCCCTTACAGATCCATATGCGAGCTGCAGCAGGAGTTGTTCGTTTTCCGCGACTTGTCCTGCCAGAATCTTAATCAGATTTGTAGAAATATCCCTGCTCGAGTGCAGGAGGTTGACGAAGTCAGATTTTGGGATGAGGAGGAGTTCGGTATCCTCGATTGCTGATGCATTGTCGCTATACTGATCGTCGTTGAGCAATGGAAGGTATCCCATAAAATCGCCCGGACCATAGAGATGTGTGATAAACTCCTTCCCAAAATCATTGGTGTGAAATATCTTCACACGACCTGAGCTCACAAAATAGAGCCATCTCGCTGTTTGGCCTTCCCGGAAAATCACGTCCCGATTGCGATACAAGCGGGATTCCCGATCTTCTGTGAGTTGCAGCATCTCCGATTGTGCTTTCGCTTCACGAAGAAACTTGTGCACACCGCCTTCTGTCCCGTCAAAACTCGACCTCAGCTTCTTGCTTTTACGCAATCGCATTTCGATCGTATCGAGCAATTCCACGTCGTCAAAAGGCTTCGTGATATAATCATCGGCTCCAAGCCCCATGCCTCTCCTGAAGTCTTCCTTTTCGGCTTTGGCCGTGAGGAAAACGAACGGGATATTTGCTATTGCGGGTGTTTTACTCAGAATCCGCAATACCCCAAATCCATCCAGTTCGGGCATCATGATATCACACAGGATAATGTCCGGCGTCGCTTTCAAAGCGGCTTCGACACCGCGCTTCCCGTTTTCAGCAGTTACTACTTCGTAACCGGACAGTTCGAGAATCTCTGCGAGGTTTTCACGGACGTCCGTATTGTCCTCAATTACTAATATCTTGTCCATTGTCTTCTTTGCCTATAGGTAATCTAAGAATAAAAGTCGTGCCTTCTTCCTCGACACTTTTGTAATCGATCGAGCCATTGAGCATTTCAACGTATCCCGCAACGATATTCAGCCCGAGACCTGTTCCTTCAATGTTGGAAGCATTCGATGCTCTAAAGAACCGTGAAAATAAGTGCTTTTGTTCACGTTTTGGAATTCCCATGCCCTGATCTGCAATTTCGATCGTTAGCACATCGTCGTCAACCGATGTTGAACAGAGGATTTCCGTATCCTCCCCTGAATATTTTATGGCATTTGAAGTCAGGTTAAACAGGATATTCTTCAGGATGTTTTTGTCCGTCTGTATCGATATTTCTCCTGTCTGGGTCTGATGTTTAAGCATCTGACCTGACTTGAGCAACCCTTCGATATCATCCATGACCTCCCTACATATCGCATCTATATTATGCGGCTGATTGTTGACAAAAATTCGGCCTTCTTCTATTTTGCTGAGAGATAAAAAATCATTGAGAATACCATTTAATCCATTCACGGCAGACTTTATCCTGTTGATATGCCTGTCTCTTTTCGGCTGTTGGTCTGTATCGGGATAACGTGCGATCAAAGCTGCCGATGATAATATTGTACTCAGTGGAGTTCTGAATTCGTGCGAAGCCATGGAAACAAAGCGTGATTTTAATTCATTCAGATCTTTTTCCTTTTCCAGGGATTCTTCGAGATCCTCACGCGATTTGATCAATTCCCTTTCGATCGCCTCTCTTTCCATGATCTCGCGTTCCAGCTTTTTGTTGATGTTGAGCAATGTATTGACGGCCTTACTGAGCTCTTCTGTTCTGGCAACCACCATCTCCTCCAGCTCTTCATTGAGCTTGAGTATTGCTGCTTGCGCCTCCTTGATATCCGTCAGATCATGCAGGAATCCAGCAAAGTAGCGCTGTCCATCGGTAAACACTTCACTCACTGCGAGGCGCGTTGGAAATAGTGTGCCGTTCTTTCTGAGTCCCTGAACCTCTCTGCCAATACCTATGATCTTTGCATGCCCACTGTCCACATAGTTCTTGATATAGCTGTCGTGGCGCGACGCATGAAACTCCGGCATGAGCATATTTACCGGTTGTCCAAGGAGCTCTTGTTCTTCGTAACCGAACATCTCGAGAGCGGATGGATTGACGGTCTGAACGACTCCGGCGGAATCAATAATGACTATCGCGTCGATTGCAGTTTCTACAATAGCGCTAAAAATCGCTCCTGAATTTTCGAATTTTCTACTTAGCCTTGATGACATTGATGCGAATATACTGTGCTAGAGCACATAATATGTCATCAAAAGAGCATCTGCGATGACAACCATCAAAGGAAATGGTGACAGCGATCATACTGCACTGCCAAGAGTCCTCCTAAATTGCCGCAATATTAAAGTGTAAATATGGAAGCGCTGAAATTCTTTGCGGTATTGCTCATGACTCATGTCTACCAGGAAGTGGCTGTTGTCACTGTCCCGGAAGTGAAAGGTCATCGGTTGCAAGGCTTGTTGGCGCGATCCACTTTCTCAAACATGCTGGTCGCGGTTACTGCTGACCGTAACAACATAAAGATTTGAATCCTCACGTGGAACTAGAACTTTTTGGAGTAAATCGCAGCTTCAGGTATCAGACCATAAAGAAGCAGCTCATACGTGCCCTCGAGCAGTCCGGGGTGGACTATACTCTGTCTGATATCGGAGACATAGACAAATTTATTGAAATAGGACTCGACTCGGTCCCCGCCATACGGGTGGATCATGAGCAGCTATTCTCCATGGATCCGGAAAATGCCCACAAATCCGTTGAGTCTGTCTACACGTATATCGTAAATAAAAAAATGCATAGTCTCCTGGTACCGGTAGATTTTTCAGCATGTGCTGAGAATGCCTTGAATTATGCCGTTGCACTGGCACCACACCTTGGACTGAAACTTGATATACTGCACGTCTACCACCCTGTAGTCGATCCACACAATGCCGTGATCCTCGATTCCGACCTTGGCACTACAATGCGCACACGTCTGGAAGAACTCGGTCAGTCGTACAGGGGCGATGCAGATAAAAACACATTCGACAGGCCGGTGACAACGCGCTTCGAGATTGGTTTTCCGCTCCAGGTGATTGAGGATGTCTCAAAAGAGGACAGCGTCTCTCTTATCGTCATGGGCACACTTGGTGCAACGAACATGGTGGATCAGGTCCTGGGAAGCAATTCCTCATCTGCTGCCAACAAATCGCGCAAACCCATCATTCTGATACCGCCAGATGTGACATTTACACCGCCAAAACACATCGTAGCAGCCTTTAGCGACGAGCTCGTCAATTCAGAAGCCATTCACAGGCTATTCGAATTCAATAAACCGTTTGGTGCACATATTGATTTTGTCCATGTCCAGGGTGACAATCCACAGCAGTTTAGCGAGATAAGGAACAAATTGATGCGTCGGATTTTTGCAGATGGCACCCCTTCCTTTTCATTCGATGTGCATGAGATTGCGAAGAGCGAAAGGAATATCGCCGTGAGCATTCAGTCTTATGCCGACAAGCACAAGCCTGATCTTCTGGTTGTCACCTCAAAACGCAGGGGCCTGATCAACAAGTTGTTTCATGCGAGCGTCAGCAGACATATCTGCCTCAACCCTAATGGTCCAATTCTGGTACTCCACGATGATTAGTTGTCAGCACGCATAGCCTGACTCAACTGCTTAAAACTGTTCCCTTTCGATGCCTCTATTTCGCATCGCGTGCGGGTTCTGGTAAAGGTCCGGGGACACACAACAACGGCATGTTGAGATGGTCATAGAGGAAGTGTATCAGACTTTTGCGATCCTCCCTCAAATTTCCTCCGGATTGAATCACAAACAAATCGGCATTGCCTTCTTCCAGTCTCCCTAACAGTTCATCGCCATCACGTGAAATGATGTGCCTGGCATCTGTTTGCCTAGATGGAGAAATCGGCTCAGCATTGCCGTGCAATAAAAAGTACGCGATCTCAAGTCCGTTAAACAAATCTTTTGCTTTAATCCAATCCGACAAGTAGACTTCATCTGGCTGTGCAAGGCACAACGCTCCAATGCGTGCAGGGCGTCCTCCTTTATACTCTTCAGGCACAACAAGGACTGCACAGGTGGGTGAATAAATCAACTGCTGTGAAACCTGTCCAAATAGTTTCTTAACAAGACCCGGATACCTCTTCGCTCCTAATATCAGGATATCGGCACGATGTCGCTGACTCAGCTCGAGTAATTTAATTGAAGCTATCCCTTCTTCTACATCTGTAGAAACCAGACAATG
>QMOR01000224.1 GCA_003648285.1 Bacteroidota bacterium | reverse complement strand
TCGACCTTCGCAATTACGGTCTTGGCAAGTATAAACAACTTGATGACGCACAGTATGGTGGCGGTGCCGGCATGGTCATGATGGCCGAGCCACTGGCCAACGCAATCAAAGAGTTGTCGGATATCGAGCCTTATGACGAGGTGATATTCCTGACACCGGATGGTGAGACTCTCACACAATCTATCGCAAATCAACTGTCCCTCAAAGGCCGCATTCTGATGATATGTGGTCACTACAAAGGCATAGATGAGCGCATCAGAGACCTGTATGTCACCAGGGAGATTTCAATTGGAGATTATGTACTAAGTGGTGGAGAGTTGGCAGCAGCCGTGCTCGTCGATGCCATCGGGCGTTTGCTTCCAGGTGCGATTGGCGATGGGACTTCTGCTCTTGAAGATTCACACCAGGATGGTATTCTCGCCCCGCCTGTGTATACCAGACCAGAAGAATTTGAAGGTCTGAAGGTGCCTGAAATTCTACTCTCGGGAAATCACAAGAAGATTCAGGAATGGCGGGAAGAGAAGGCGGTGGAGCGGACCAAAGAGAGGAGGCCGGATCTGTTAGATCACTGAGGTGATCGAATTTTGAATTTTGAATTTTGTCCAAAGGACTCCTTCGGAGAATTTTGAATTTCCGCGCTATCGTGTGTCGTGCGTCATAAATCATATCTCAGAAATCATACGTCATACCTCATATATTACACTATAAAGGTCATACGTCATAGATCATACGTCATACCTCATAGGTCATACGTCATAGATCATACCTCATAGATCATACCTCATACCTCATACCTCACACCTCGTCATACCTCAAAAATCAATTAAATCCAATTAACAATAAACTGCTGCACAAAAACCAACAAATACAACAACAGCATTGTCCCATCCAGCAGTCCACTATAATAATCATCACTCCGCCCGGCACGCGCCTCCCAAATAAGCAAAGCTGTAATCATCAGAAAAGCGACATATGGTATCAGGATACCATGCGGGTATACTCCCTGAGCCAGCAATACACCTGCCACTACACCTGACAAACCCAACAGAAGCACCGCCAATACCTTACTACGCGATACACCTAGCACGTGAGGAAGAGTGCGCAGGCCGGTGCTTGAATCGACCTCCATGTCGCGAATGTCAAACGGGATCGTAATGGCAATGATAAACAGGAAGCGTTCAAGGAATATCAATGTAATTGTGGTGGGTTCTGCAAAACCAATATTTAATAATGGAACTGTTGTCGTGAGGAGTGACCAGCTCGATGCGAGCAGGAATATCTTGACAAGAGGCAGGTCCCGAAGTCTTCTTCCTGATTTGGTTGTGGGAATTACGTATGCTGCACTAATCGCAACAGGAATTATCAGATAGAGCCATGTCGCAGATGGAAGCATAATAAAGAAGACAGCTGCAGCAATAAAGCCGAGTACAGAATAGACGATAATATGCGACCGGTATTTTTTTATAACCGCAAATCGTCCCTCGTGCTCGTAGGCACGAACGATGTTAATGCCAACGAGTCGATGCAGTCCGTACAGACCGATGGTGGTCGCAAAAACAAACCAGGTGTAAGTATCAGGTCTTTGAGAGGTCCCAATGAGATCATGCGTGAGTTGTACCTGAGCGGCAGCGCAAAGAGCAATCCATAGACTGCTATACAAAATCAAATCAATGAGTTTGCGCAGGAGTTTCACTTAGAAATATTTAAACGATTGCCCGTACTCGATATTTTTTAAGCTGTGGTAAATGAGTTTGATCACATTTTCGACATCCTCCCTGTGAGCCATTTCAACGGTCGTGTGCATATAGCGCAGAGGGATAGAAATAAGTGCGGAAGGAATTCCTCCGTTTGCATAGGCAAACGCGTCCGTATCAGTACCGGTCACGCGGGATGAGGCAGCACGTTGAAAAGGAATTTTATTTGCGTCTGCTGCATCAATGATCAGGTCTCTGAGAATCGAATGCACCGCCGGCGCATACGTAATCGATGGTCCCTTACCAAGTTTGACATCGCCATGTTTTTTGGGTGTCAGGTGCGGAGTATGTGTATCGTGCGTGACATCTGTGACGATGGCCACATCAGGCCTGATCGTCTCCGCAATCATAGCAGCACCACGCAATCCGACTTCTTCCTGGACAGCGTTGACGATGTATAATCCAAAAGGCAGTTTGTCTTTATTCTTTTTTAAAAGGCGCGCCACTTCAGCGATACAAAACCCGCCGACACGATTGTCAAGAGCACGACCAACGAAAAAGTTGTCATTAAATACCTCAAATTCATCGTCAAAAGTGATTATGCATCCTATGTGGATACCCATCGCTTCAACTTCCTTCTCGTCTTTGGCGCATACATCAACGAAGATGTTCTCAAGCGTGAGTGCCGGTGAACTCTTGGCAGTCCGTGTGTGGATAGCCGGCCAGCCAAAAACCCCGCGCACAATGCCATCTTTTGTGTGAATATTCACACGCTTGGAAGGGGCAATCATCTGATCTGATCCACCATTCCTGACGACATGTATAAATCCTTTGTCGGTGATATAATTTACATACCAGCTGATTTCATCGGCATGTCCCTCAATGACGACTTTGTATTCCGCATCGGGATTGATCACGCCGTAAGCTGTACCGTACGTGTCGAGATGCCACTCATCAACAAAGGGTTTGACATAATCGACCCACATTTTTTGCCCGGGGGCCTCTGCTCCTGTAGGGCTCGTGTTATTGAGATAGTTCTCTAAAAAAGTGAGGGATTTTTTCGTTAAAATTGACATAGACACATGCTGGTTTTCTTACGCACTCTTTGCGGGGCTCCATTCCTTTGGATTGGTGTACCACGCATCGAGAAGTGCAAATTCTGATTCTGTAAACATCTCTTGCGACCTGGCCGCAGAAATTAATGATTTATAATCGCTCAAGGTTGCGAAATCACAATTGATCTCGTCAAATCGCATCCTGGCTAGTTCGAAATTGTATTGAAATATGGCCATGGTACCCACGACCTCGGTGCCCGCTTCGCGCAGCGCCTCGACGGCTGCTATTGCGCTGCCACCGGTTGAGATCAGGTCCTCGATCACCAGGATACGTTGCCCTGATTCTATTTTTCCTTCAATTTGATTTTGTCGACCATGACCTTTGGGCTTTGATCTGACATAAGAGAATGGCAAGTCCATCTCCTGAGCAAGCAAGGCGCCGTGGGCGATGCCTGCAGTCGCCACGCCCGATATAGCATCGAAAGGCTGAAACTGACCAGCCAGATCTGCAAACGCTGAAATGATAAATTTTCTTTGGTCTGGATAGGAGAGAATCAGGCGGTTATCGCAGTAAATAGGAGACTGAATACCCGAAGCCCAGGTAAATGGATTTTGTGGGTTCAGTTTGATTGCATTTATTTGCAACAATCTTAAAGCAATATCCTCTCTTAATTCCATGTCGTATGGGCAATTTTGAAGCCGCGCAAATCTACAAAATCTACGTTAATGACAGTCTGCTGACGATAGCCAGTGATGAGGCTGGTCAGACTGGACTGCAGGAATACTCTGATTCACTCATGCTGCGATACCACGGCAAGACCAAATTCCTGCTCAACATCGTAGATAATCTTGAGAAGAGTCCGACACCAAGACAAATTATCTTGCAGACCACTGATGTCAAGAAACTATTCACGGAGGTACTGACCCTTTTCCGCTGGATAGAAGCCGGTGGCGGGGTCGTGAGGAATAAGAACAATGAAATCCTGGCCATTTTTCGTCGAAAACGCTGGGATTTGCCCAAAGGAAAATTGGATCCGGGTGAGACATTTGAAGAAGCCGCTGTACGTGAGGTGATAGAAGAAACCGGGATTAAGTCAGTCGAGCGTGGAGCACTTGTTACAACAACAATGCACTCATTCAGGACCAAAAGGGATATCAGATCATTGAAGGTCACAAAGTGGTATGAGATGACCACAGAGGATATGAAACTGGTCTGGCAGGTGGAAGAAGATATTGAGAATGCCATTTGGATAGACCCCGTAAAATTTCTGGATGGCGAGTACGATATGTTTGCCAGTATTCGAGAGGTTGTACAGCAATATTTGCGCACAAATTGAGTTATATGTAGTGGTTGTGACGAGCGTTTAACAAATCATTAAATGTTATGGAATTAAAATATGATACATTCGCAACCGCAACAACAAAGTCTCATGAAAAATCTTCTCATCATCGTTTTGTGTTTTGGATTTAGTGCGGCGGGACTGAACGCTCAGACAACTTCAAATGCCGTTTTGAGTACTTCATCCTTGAGTTCAGAGACGATGATCGATCAGAGCGTATTCATGGATGCAGAAGAGAAGATCTGCTACGTAGATCTCGAAAAAGTCCCGATGAACCTTAAGCAAGCTGCGATCATCAATAACCATGGTGATGAAGTTGTCGTGATGTCTCTTCACGATGAGCCGGTCGATAAGATCATTGAACTGGATTACAGCGATCTTCCCCAAGGCACGTATATGCTCGAATTGCAGTCATATACCGGTAAGACACTTATGGCTATTCAGCTATAGTGTGATAGTGAAATTTGGATAGTGGTTGGGGTTTGATTATAGATTCCAGATTCCAGATGATTGATTTTTGATGTCTTACGTGTGCAATTTGAAGTATCAATTAATCTTGTCACTTACCCGCACCATTACCTCCCTTGCCAAAAGGTATCCTTCCCAGACAACAGAGTACCTGCATACCGATGTATGAACAGACAACTCTGTTCAAGGATAGCACACATCAAAAATCTGAAATTTATAATCTGGATTCTATCATCATTAGCTTACTTTTGCGCCCTCAAATAGAAATAGCATGGAACGCAAATTAGACTCCTGGTACAGCCCCGCTCTCAACAAGCAAATGGATATCGTCACATACGGGAATTATGGCTTTGCATTGCTGCTCGTCCCGACAGCGGCTGCAGATTATCTCGAGTATGAGCGCTTCCTGATGATTGATGTCCTCGCCGACCAGATCAATGCAGGCAAGGTCAAAGTATTTTCGATCAACAGCATCAACGCTGAAAGCTGGCTCAATACGGAGATGCACCCACCACACAAGGGCATTCGTCACAATCAGTTTAATGCGTACGTGGAAAACGAAGTGGTGCCGTATATCAAGGCGAGTACGAGCCCTGAGACTCCAATCATCACCTGTGGTGCATCACTCGGTGCGCTGCACTCTGCAAATCTGTACTTCCGCAGACCGGATATCATCGATGGTGTCATTGCCATGAGTGGGATTTACGATTTGACGACCTATACTGATGGCTTTTTTGATGATCAGGTATACTATAATTCACCGATGCATTATCTGAAAAACCTGGACGATGATGTGATTCTGCCAAGGCTGCAAAATGCGGATCATATCCACATTCTGGCCGGTCAGGGAGACTATGAAAACCCGGATGCGTCCCGGACGCTGTCAGCTCTTCTGGATCACAAAGGCATTCCAAACGAACTAGACATCTGGGGTCACGACATGAAACATGACTGGCCAACGTGGCGGGAGATGTTACCGTACTATGTGGATACTCGATTCTAAAGATCCTTGATTTCAGGTGTAACCAATGATGCGTTTTAACCGCAAAATGCAAAAACTGAAATTTAAAATGTAAAAGGCTTCTTAACAGTGCGATGATTGCTCTTCGGACTATCTGCAATTATCCCTTGAAACTTGAACTTGAACTTGCGCATTGATCATTCCCAAGCCAGCATCATACAGTTTCAATCGTCAACTTCACACCTCTTTTTCAATAATACGACTTATAACGATCTTCTGAATCTCAGAGGTGCCTTCACCAATCGTACAGAGCTTGGAGTCGCGATAGTATTTTTCAAC
>QMOR01000223.1 GCA_003648285.1 Bacteroidota bacterium | reverse complement strand
GGTTCAACAAAGATACCGTCAATATGCGCTTGATTTGATAGCCCGGTTTTCGGGTCGTATTGTGCCGCGTCAATAGACATGAGTGATTCACCATAATCTAATAGTGGAGCGGTAAACCACGGAGCTGAATCTTTAAACTTTATATAGCAGATTTGTGCATCTTGGTCGTAATAGAATCCGCTATCAACTAGGAATAGCTCATCAATGTCGAACACTTCCGGGTAATAGTGATGCCGGTCTTTCACCCCTCCAACTATCACCGGGTCAACCGCGAGCTCATCCGACCATGTGCCGCCCATAGCTTCCCAGAATGAGGCGGCCAGATCCTCTAGTGACATGCTCATAGTGGTCTGCCATTGCCCCGGGGCATAGTCTCCGAAGCGGTCGAAGGCTGCCTCATAATCTATGGATAAAAGGACGGTCCTGTTTCCCATCTGCTATCCTATGTATTCACGGAATATAATTCTTCCGCGTATTTCATAATTAGCGTATGCAGACGATGTAACCACCGTAATATTTAGTGGACCGACTGTCACAACCGCACCCGGTGGCGGTGCGTATGCAAGATCAGCCCCGTTATATAATGCATATTCAATACCACCAACAGTACTTGGTAAAAGCCCTGGAATATCATGTGGTACGCCAGCCCATCCCCCTAACCCGTCAAGTGTTCCTGAAAATGTTGTCCACTTTATAGCATATTTAGCGTTCATTCCTGTCGCGCCTGATGGGTCAGCATAAAGCCAATTAGTATATGTTATTTCATCAATATGCAAATCACTTTCGATATTTACAGCGCCGCCAGCCCCAACGGTTACAAGCTCACCCCCCGGCCCGTCCACGGTGAACATCCGCTTGTTGGTATAAGCCGCCGCGCCATCCCAGTCCATCACGTGCCCGGTGTAGCGGTTCGCTCCGGTCGCATCATACCAACCGTTTAGATCATCCCGCCATTCAGGGGCAACGTTGGTGAAGTACGCGGTGGCCTCGTTCGCGGTAGGGTCAGCGGTCTTAATGACAACGTAAACAGTGCCGGCAACAAGCCCGGCTTCATCGAGAATCAATGACTCGGCTGTGAATCGGTATGTCGCGCCTGCTATCTCAATCCCGGCGCCTGCCGCAATCGCTGGAACCGTTGACGATGCATCCCAGTTGGTCAGGGATAACGGCATATCGCCACGTTTTAATGTTTCAAATTGGTCAACGAATGCCGCCCATGTTGTTTCGTCTCCGGGTATGCTAGGAATCCCCGGCATTAAATCGCCCATATTAATATACCTCCGAAATTGTCAAACTGCTTGTGTAATGCATCGCATCAGACAACTGAAATGATAGCGTCTGCGTCTCTTCTAATATTGCATAATTGTCAAATACTTCAATGCAGTCCTCATCCATGCCGACGAAGAACGGCACAAACACGTCGACATACTGAAAGAATTCTCCCATGACCCGGCGCTCATCAGTAGTGATATATGGAAACTGAAACGATGATCTTGAATATGGCGCCTTGCGGTATCCGTAAGACTGCCGGGAGGTTGAAAGGATAGACTCTGAATTGCTCACATTATCAAGTTTAACCTGCGATGAGATATCCGGGGTCTTGTAACCCTCTCCAATTTCTAGCCGCCCAATATACCGGGGGTTTCCAGGTGGTAATGTCGGGTCAGTGATGAGTAGGTTGATAACGCTTTGAACGTCTACCCCAACATTAACCACTGCATGCCGCTGGGATACCGCGAAGGCTTCCCCGCCGTTAACTGATATAGTCGTGCCCTCTCCGAAGGAATGCCCTCCCAGGCCGATGGTGTCGAAGGGTAACGCGGCTGGAAACTCTATTGAAATCTCAACCGTGTTATCACCCGGAACGAATAAAGCATAACTTGATAGCCTGGTATCATAAAGATTATTGATGTCTGATACCGGCGCGATATCGAGAGAGCTGAGAGATGACGCGGTTTCAAGGTTTCGTTTGTATAAGAAGATCATGACGCTAATAGGTCTCCCTGCCTGATTACTATTTTTCTATTTGCAATTAAGTCTGTGGTTACATCGGCTAACACTTGAGAGTCTAGCATAATAACTATCTGCGTCCCGCCTCCTGATTCACCTGCTCTTGAAATATTCACCGTTTCACCCGATTTAGCTGATACCGGGAATGAATCATCATTGTATCCTGGCGGCACAGTGTAACCACCCGGAGGAGTACCGTCTGCAAAACTGGCGCCGTTTATCTTCGCTACCTGCACAAGCCCTGCCGCGCCTACTGCAGCGGCTGCTATAAAGTTAAATGGCGGGATTATATTCGCTAATACATTCGTTATCGCCAGAGCGGTATTAATCGCAGCCATAACAGAGGCGGCCGCTTTTGAATCTCCAAAAGCACTATTCAAAAAACCAGTGATAGCGCCGCCAAGAGCATTAAAACCGGCGACCCTCTCGGCCGCTACATCAGGTCCGAATGCCTCGTCAAACACTTCGGCCACTTTTGGAAGGTCGGTAACCACTTCTTTTGATGCTTTCAATAACGCTAATTGAGCATCGCGCGTTTCTAGTATCTTGGCCGACAGTTCAGCATACGTGAATCCCTCTGCAGCCAAGAGCGATATGTTATCCCCGGCATTTGCTGCTAGTAGTTCGTCAAGTTTCAAGAGCTGCATTTCAGCGGAATAGTTAATCGCCTCGGCCTCAGATAGTAGCCCGAACTGGGAGGCGAGCGCCCGTAGTTCTTCGGTCAGGTCTTTTGTTGTTAAAGTTAGCCCAGTGCCGCCGTATAAAGCATCAAGGGCGGCCGACCTTGCCGCTAGGGCATCAAGTGCGATGAGCTGTTCCTCAAGGGTTATGACGTGATCTTCCAGAGCTTCACTTGAATCGATAATCGATCGTTTATAGGCTTTACTTGCTATTGTAGAACCGAAAAAGGCAAGACCGCCAGCGATTACGGCTTCCGTAAATGTCGACTGCTCCCTGAATGCAATTCTTAATTCTATGCTCTCGGCCCGGCGGGATCTAACGCCCTCTAGTGATTGGGCTACCAACTCTCCGTTAACCTGCTTCATTCGTAGCTTGGCAGCTTCGAGGTCATCTATAGCGTCGACCTCTGTATAGACGCCTTTCGCGTAATCATCACTTGCTTTAATAAGTTTTACATATTCTTTTTCTGAGTCTTTCGCGTATTTAATAAGCGCCGTCATGGACTTAACTACAAGTTCTACCGCAAGCGCCGCGCCACCCATAGCTGTCGCCATTTTGAGAGCGGACTTCATTAGGTTATCAGTAGCTCCACCGGCTTTTTTGAGGTCGGCGACGCCTTTATTGGTGTCGGTTATTATCCTGATTAGTACATCTTCGCCCAATATCGCCATAGTATCCCCTTTATCCGAACGCCCAGCGTTTAAACTCTTTTCTGATTATCTTCGGCATTGCCTCGGCTACATCACGCGCCGCAGGTTCCATGTATGGCTGTGCCCTAGTTCTAAATGTTCCGGTTTCTACGTAACCAGAATATCTGACATTTGATCCGAACGAGTCATTATCAATAACTTTAATGGAGTGCCGGAGCTTTCCAGTATCAACAGGAACATAAACCATTGCCCTCTCAACCCCATACCCGGCCCCGGCTCTCTCTGATCGTTCCGCTACCTTCTTAAATAGCCTGGGAATGTCATTATGCTTGACCCTTTTTACGACCACAGCTTTTCCCATTACCTCGTAGCCTCCTTCCATGCCACATTGAATATGCTCAAAATATCCGTAAACCTATCCGGGTAATCACCCCAATTAGGGGAATAAGGAAGCCCAAATCCTGAGTTGAACTTCTGCCATATATCATAATACTCAATAAGCTCTGGCGTGAGATATGTAGAAATCTCACCCCGTTTAATTATAGCAACCGGGCTTTTTTGCTTCCCGATAAATATCTTCTTTTCGGCCTGCTCAGGGGTCACCTTTTTATTAGCCCACCCCGAAACGATGAGCCAAAACCCGACCCTTAGGGCTTTCCCGATTGCTGGTCCAGGGCAGAATGACTGCCGTATTCAATTATCAATTCAAGATAGATAGCCCTAAGCTCAGGAAGTAACGACAGGTCTTTAACCTCTGTCGTCGTTTCTTTACCTGCCGCGTTAACAATGATAGGCGGGTTTTTTACTGAAACAATTATAGCTTCTAATGAATCAGGGAACGCCTCTTTCCCCTCTTTACGGAGGGTGAGGTCGTCCTTCCCTGATAACACCCGGAACGTATAGACAGTCTGTTCGTTCGCTTTCTGCTTCCGGTTGCCCGCAAATTCCGGGACGTACTCCCAGTTCTCAAGCGCTTTAATTCTCATGCGTTCGCTATGGCGTAATAAACAACGCCCACGTCACTCGGGGCTACGCGGAATGGGGATGAGAATGTTTGGGCTTCATCGCCACCGGCCGAGGCAGAGAACCCGGTCAAGACAATAGGCGTGAAATAGTATCCGGTAGTCTCTCCGCTTGCCTCTGACGTGTCAGTGAAGAGTTGGACGAATATATCAATACCATCTTTGGGAGATATAACCATTTCAGATTCGGCTTGGTGAACGATTGTTACAAAATTGTTTAACAGATTTCCGGCCTTGTCTGTTATCTCTGAGGTCATAATTCCCTCAATATTCCCGGTGATATCATCATACTTTGAAGCCCGGTACGCTTTAGCATCATCACATAGGGTAGTGACATCAACCTCCGCCTTGCTGAAGTCCATAGACCAGGTTTGAATATCGCAAGCCTGCACCCCATCAAACAACTGGCAGATGTCTTCAGCTGCGAGTTCTTCCAATCCGGCAGCGTCATAGAGATATCCAACTGCTGCCCCGGTCGGGAATATACTCGCGGTCTCATCAATTGCGACTATCTTATAGCTCCGATTTGCTTCCAGGATTTCCCCTACTATTAGATTCTCTCCGAACTGTCCCGCCCAGAGTGATCCATCTGACCCCACCAACCGTTTTTCCATTAAATCCTTCCTTCATATAGAGTTACTAACTCTTATGCTTCCCACGATATAACGATATCGCAGGAATATTCTATTATTGATTCTTCAACGGCGCCAAGGGCCACCGTCCCGGATGTCATTACCTTCCAGACTTTATAGTTGGGAAGGGCGTATCTTAAATTGTCTTCTATCTCTTCGCGTAAAGCCTCAAGTTCCTCATACGTGTTATATCGCTCAGAACCGAACGCCCGCAGCTCAAGGGTGATTTCACCGCCTTTTGAACATAACGTTACTGATACATTTGATGCCTCTGTGACAGTCATCACATACCAGGGATCCGCATTGTCAGGCCTTGCGATGTTAAAATTGACCACCCCTGGAACCCATGATTGATCATTGACCCATGCATGAAACTCTCTTGCTATGCTCATCGGAATAACTCCACTGTGACTTCCTGGTGATCATTGGTCCCGGCGATCCCTTCGGACTGCACAAATTGCGCAATCCATACCCTACCGTCTCGCCCGGTTATCTTGTCACCTGCGCCCACGTCGGAGGATAACGGCGTATAAAGCATATACGCCGCCTCACTCGCTAGCTTTCCAGACGTATTGGACAGTCGCCCGGTAATCGGCTGCATAAACCCTCTGATCGTCCCGGCTGGAATAAACGGCTCCGCGCCGAATACATCTGAATAGCTTTTCTTTTCAAGTGAATAAACTTCATTAAACCATGATGCCCTCATCGGATTTTTGGCCTTTTGAAAGTCATTAATCCCGCTACTACGTCAGGGGGATAGCCTAAGCCTCCAACCCCTATAAGTGATTTGGTATATGAATATGAACCGATAGACTCGCCTGAAAGCCCATTATCAACACGGCTGAAAGTATCGTAAGACACCATGCGC
>QMOR01000222.1 GCA_003648285.1 Bacteroidota bacterium | reverse complement strand
TACTACACCGGACAACATGTATTCTACTGTTGGGCTGTCGTCGCAATTGTCCGTGGCGAGGATATTGTTGAAGTTGACGACCGCACCACAGACGGCATTGTCATTGCCCTGGGTGATATCG
Source organism: Bacteroidota bacterium (assembly GCA_003648285.1). GTDB lineage: Bacteria > Bacteroidota > Bacteroidia > Chitinophagales > Saprospiraceae > B8-G4. Next base: position 5,742 of record QMOR01000222.1, on the reverse strand, counting down.
CCCGGGCAATTTGTAATCACGGGTATTGTACCATCAGTTCCGCCATCAACAGTCACCACTCCTGCATCCGTACACGAACCCAGGAATGTTGAAACATCAACGGTATACATCCCGTCGGCCAATCCAGTAAACAAACCTGTTGTATTGCTCACCTCCGCAGTACTGGGTGAAGGTCCTGTCAGAACATATGTGATAGTCTCTGGCGGTACAGAAGATGCTACAACCGTGACTACGCCATCACCGGCACCAGGACATCCTTCAGCACTTGGTGTTATCGAGGTGATTTCCAGTCCGCATAGGGTACCACAGTCAGACAGGCAGTCCCTAGAATGAATATGATCATTAATACGGAGTGTATTGTTATCGGAGGCATTAATGCCACCTGATGACCATCCTGTGTTAGAAGATGACAGTGATGGCCACATAATCGTTTTTACAGCGGGCGAAATAGAATCAGCTTGACTGTGAACCCCGTCCCAGAGGTGACCATTTTCATGTGCACTGAGCAAACCCAAAAAGGCGATACTATTGCTGAAGTCCTCGTTCACATTATAGCGCATATCTCCACATACACCCCCAATAATATCTGCGCATCCTATCAATCCCGGGCCTGATCCACCGCAACCTTGTATATTTCGAGTGACCCATATCTGACCGATATCATGCTGGTTAAAGTTGACCGGAGCCCAGACTCTGAAGTCATCTAGAATGTCGAATGCTTCCAAAGAATTTGTCCATACAGGATCTGCAATTGCCACAAACAAATCGACAACAATGTACTGCAGGTTAAACACACCATATAGAGCTTCACACACATTCGTGACTGCTACCAATTGATCACCTATCGTGGTGATGTTTCCATACCTGTTCCACATTCCCTGATCAGCCGCCAGGGCAATTTCAACCTCCAGACACTCATGATTACGGGTTGGTCCCATTGTGTGTGGAATAGACTCTTCTGACGGGGCATTCTGCCTTACCTTATTAGATCCACAGTCAACGGGCCCGTCCAATATAAAATCAGAGGCCTTGTACACAATGAAATAATTTGAAGGTGCCCCCTTCATCATCCTGCTCAGTGATTCGATATAGACATGCTCGTCCTTTACAGTTATCATTCCCATAAAGAAGGATTCAGAAATACTCATTCGCACTTCACCTCCTCCCCTTTGGTTCAGAGTCCCACGGTACGTAATACCACGTCTGGCAGGTTGAACAACATTTCCTTGTTCTGTGATAGCCACTTCACGAAAATTGCTGCCCCGAATATCGTGGTAAACTAGGTTCAGGTCCCAATCATACTCTTCGCCCAAAACCAGCCTGATTGCTGAGGAAGGACTTCGATTGACATAATCTGCAATCTTCTCTGTATTCAATTGATACACACTGTATTCCTTGAATGACTGATCAAGATCGGGCTCCCTGATTTCTACAGGTTCACCTTCGAAGACATTGTTCTGACTAGTGCCAAAGAATGATAAAAAGCATAGGACGCCAAGGGTTAAAATCTTTACTCTCATGGGATATAATTGTTTTTAGGAAAGAACTTTGTATTGCAAAATAACATATTTATTTAATCTATATGCATTATTGCACTGATTATAACCACATTACCCATTAAACGATTTCCTAATGCTTCTGAAAATTGCTAAAACCCCTGAGACATTGACATAAATTTGTGGAAGCAATTGTACGATCCAGATCAGGTGTGGGATCGTATATGTACTAGCTGTAATCCAACTATTTGATAAACTGATTTACCCCTTGAATAAAAAGCACGGCATTATTCACATTGGCCACGCCATTGGGCACGGTTTCAGAGAGTTGACAATTGTAGAGTATGAGCTCGGCATGAATGCCTGTGTTAAAAATGTAAACCCCATTTCCCGTACCGTTACAAGACTTCAAAGTTGCATTGTACAATGACATCTTGCCCTCACAGAAAATAGCAGCGCCGTGTGTCTCGCTTACATTTCCTCCATTGGCAAAACCTTCTTGAACTGTAATACCATCGAGTCGAACACCCGCAACAGAGTCCGGGCATACGATGACATGATAGCTATTGTCAGATGCATCTGAAATGATACCGATGTCTCCTGACAAGAGCGTCGGATAGAGCACGAAATCACGACCGCTGGTATCCGTTTCAAAACCCTGGAACCCCCCGTAGATTTCAATGTCATCAACAAGAACAAATGCGTCTGTACGATCCAGGGCAGATGTGGGGTAGTATGTTCCTGTCGCAATCCAGATTTGTTCGATATTCACATATACACTATCTGCCACGTCAAGCGCAAGCTGAAAGTCTGAAAACGCATTGGACCAATCTACCCCGCTATTCTGACCAGTTGCAGCAGAGTCGACATACACAATCTCAGTTGGCCATGTACATGGCATCACGGAAACGGGATTTGTAACTGTAAGGCATCCTCCAGGGTCAGTTAGACGCACATGATATAGTCCCAGTTCTGTCACATTGATCGATTTCGAAACCATTCCATTACTCCACAAATAAGCGTCATACCCATCCGGCGCAGTTATGGTAAATGTATCCAGTCCACATTGTTCAAAAGGCCCTTGGCCAAGTGATACTACCTGTCGTACACAGCTGCCCTGAAGGACAGTCACAGTGGTGTTGACGGGAATATTATGATGAGACTCGCTCACTCCATTTGACCATACTACAACAAGGCTGTCCACAGCGGTAGCACTCCCCAATCCAAAGTTCTTAATGAGTGAGGTCCCTATTCCATAGCTCTCACCCGCACGTATTTCGCGCATCTGAGTGACACTATCTATGTGCAGAAATAGCTTGGCCCCAATAGCACTTGTATTCCCATTTGTTCCAATTGCTTTGATCCGTACATAGTTATTCTCATTGGCATTGTTTATCCAGATCGTATCATCCTTGACAGTACTCGGTGTATTATAAAGGGCATGATAGGTCGCGTAAACATCGGGAAACCCATCACCGTTGAAATCCCCAATGGTGAATGACTTGACACTTTCATCCCCGAATGGTGTCGTTATTTCGTCAAAAGTATTGTCTCCCAAATTCCTGTACAGTTTAGCCTGGGACCCTGATACCAATAAATCAACATAGCCGTCATTATCGAAATCCCTGAAGATGCTTTGAATGGTAACTCCGTTGATATCAATTCCTGCCGCAAGAGTGATATCTACATAATTACCTCCACCAGTATTTTCAAGCAATTGTGACTCAACATCATGGTTGATAACAATGATGTCGAGATCTCCGTCATTATCAATATCAGCAAAGTCCGATGACCATGACTGGGCTCCGATTGCCAGGCCAAACGAATCAGCCATTTCCACGTAACCTGTATCTGTATTAACGTATAAGACATTGATCCGGCGAGGGTCTGCAGGATCGAAAGCACCTACCCGGCGTTTGGCGATATACAAATCAAGATCTCCATCCATATCAAAATCAGTCCAAAGGCTTCCGTAGTTTCCGGAATTATCCGAAACGGAGTCCGTATTAAAATCGATAAGCGTGTCGTTACGTACAAACGCTCCAGTCCCATCATTCAGGTACAAGCGATTGAGACCATTGTCATTGCAGACTAAAATGTCCTGAAATCCGTCGTTATCAGCGTCAACGATATTTGAGCCCTGCGCAAAGAACAATTCATCGGGGACCATGGAAATCTGATAGTCGTATGAGAAAGGGATAGCTTGCAGCACCTTTACCTCGTCAATGATACCGCTTGTAACAATGTCTGGCCATCCATCATTGTTGATATCACCAGCAACGAGATTCCACTGCGGGCGAGTGGCAATTGTATGTTGATACGTCGTAAAAAAGCTCTCACCTGCGTATTGCAAGTCGACTTGCAATACTTCCGCATTATTTAGCCGTACCAGGTCGTCCTTACTATCACCATTCATGTCAATTGACACCACTGCGGCTCCGCTCTTGAAATTTTTGGTGGTAGCAGATTGAGATTTAGAAAAACTGATTTGACCGACGAGTACTCCGGTCATCAATGCAAAAAACAAAACCAGCAGCGTTCTCATGTTCTTTGATTTGTGGTTAAGTTACACGCTTTAGATCTCGCCGACTATGATATATAACATGTTCAGTAAACCTCTTCTTCTGGCATATAGATGCCTTTTGACTGGGTATTGTTGTTCTCTAGTCTCAATGAGTAATCTAACCTATCTAAGCGGCATCCTAAAGCGTTTTGATCTGAAACTACTAAGGATGCGTGGAAACCAGGCATGTATTGTAGCGATCTCAACTTTCAGAATACAGGTTAAGTCTATTCTTCTTAAATTTGACCTTATGAAGGTATTATTGGATATAGATGACAAAAGAGTCCCATTTTTCATGGAATTGCTCAAAAGTCTGGACTACATCAATATCCTGAAAGAAGTGAAGAGTAAAGAAAAAAGCAAGGCTATTCAGGACTTAGCCGAGGCATTCAATGATGTGAGGCTTCACGAGGAAGGCAAAAAACAACTCAAATCTGCCAAAGATCTTCTCGATGAGCTTTAAAGTGATCGCTACTGAGCCATTTACACGAAAAATAAAGAAGCTGGCGAGAAAGCACAAATCTGTAAAATCTGACCTTGTTCGAATAATTGAGCTTCTTTCAGACAATCCTACTCTCGGTACTCCTCTTGGTAAAAATTGTTATAAAATACGTATGGCCATAACATCCAAAGGAAAAGGAAAATCGGGTGGTGCAAGGATTGTCACCTATGTCCGTATTGTAAAGAAAACTGTTTTCTTACTCGATATATTTGACAAGTCTGATCGTAGCACCATCTCAGATAATGAACTGATATATCTCATTGACCTTCTCGCAGATGACTAATTTCGAAAACTTTCCGAACACCTTCTCCTCATTACGACCTTAAATTTTAGCGTGAATGAGTCCATCATCTTTCAATGATTTCACAATCAAAATCGCTAAAGGCCAATAATCTTCCCGCACCCTCGCAAAAGTCTATCCCCTCAGGATCATAACCACAAATCCTACTCACCATATCTCGAGACAGCGTCTTTGTGCAAATCCGTATTACATTGGATTGTACTTGAAAAACATGGTACTTGTACTCATCACTGACTCTGGAAACCAAATAAAAATGACCCGCCCTGAAAAAGGGTCGCGTAAAATGCTCAATACCAGAGGCTGTCCTGCTGTGTATTTCAAGCTCATTGTTGATATCCAATATCTTGAAAGATTGCAGATTCAGAGTTCTCCCTGCCTGGTTGATTTATCCACCGATGACATAACCAAGGTATTCTCCTGAATCAGATGTACAAAGCTCGCTAATAGATGTATCATATAAGTCCAGAGACAATTTAAGCTTACCGCGTGCATCCAATACCTTTCTTCTTTACTATCCTGATATTTAAAAAGCCATCCCTAATAACGGGATGGCTCCTTTGAGAAAAGTAAACTTCGTTTTTGCCAAAAGGCATCTTAGTGTGTCTATATCCAGGTCGCCAGTTGTATCAGTACATACAACCAGCAGTTTGAATCATCGACACTAGCTACCGCACATGAGGCAGCCATCTTCCATGGTGCACGAGTCACCTTCCGTTGATTGAGCTGTCTGTACGTCATCATCTACAATCTGTGATTGCGTCTGTGTATCGTGTTCGACTGTGCCATCAGTTGCATTTGTCGAGGGCCCATCGACAAACTTGCGCTGATGCTTTTCGCTCAAGGTAAACTTGATAGGATCCACGGCGGCTTTGCTGCGCAG
>QMOR01000221.1 GCA_003648285.1 Bacteroidota bacterium | reverse complement strand
TGGTAAGGTCACGCTGAGTGCGATAAAGACCTATGGGGAGACGATTCACACACTGGTCGAGAGGAATAATTATAAGGGTCCATTCATGCCCGGGTTTATAGCACGAAAAAGCGAGCGCCCAGTGACATCAACCGGTTTGAAGCATATTGACCATTGCGTCGGGAATGTCGAATTGGGAGATATGAACAAGTGGGTAAAATTCTACCAGGAAGTATTGGGATTCAAACTCCTTCTTACTTTTGATGACAAGGATATCTCTACTGAGTTTACAGCGTTGATGAGCAAGGTCGTCGCCAATGGAAATGAGTTTATCAAATTTCCAATCAACGAACCTGCTAAGGGTAAGAAGAAATCTCAGATAGAAGAATACCTTGACTTTTATAAAACGGCAGGTGTTCAGCATATTGCAGTGGCGACAGATGATATTATTAAGACAGTCAGTCAACTGCGAAAGAATGGAGTCGATTTTCTATACGTTCCGGATAATTATTACGAAGATGTACTGGATCGCGTTGGCGATATCGACGAAGATCTTGAGGAACTCAAAGAGCTCAACATCTTAATTGATCGTGACGATGACGGGTACTTGTTGCAATTATTCACCAAGCCGGTACAGGACCGCCCGACTGTCTTTTATGAAATCATCCAGCGCAACGGAGCCAGATCTTTCGGGAAAGGAAATTTTAAAGCGTTGTTTGAAGCCATCGAAAGAGAGCAGGAAATCAGAGGAACGCTCTGATTTCGCAATTAGGGAGTGTTGTTTAGTTTTCGTCGACTTTGTTTCGCCACGAATTACACGAATTTTCACGAATACTTTTGTGTTCAGAAAGATTTCGATTAGTGTGAATTCGTGTAATTAGTGGCAAAAAGAAATCTATCCTACAATCTCTTTCTAACATAAATAGACCGAAATTAAGGACATCCAGATTACAGCCACTTGTATCCAGCCGTAAACACAAACCGATTATAACTGGTCGTGTTATTGACAAAGGGCTGTGGGGCGTAAATGACACCGTACGGGATATAGCCCTGGTCGACTTTTTGGTGCTGGTATCCGAGATCGAGGAAGACGCGTTCAAACCGGTAGCCGATACCCGCTGAATACATCGTATTAAATGACGAATCATCGACATAAGGAGATTGCTGAAGTACTGTGCCTATGCGAAATCGAAGCGCATTCAGGGCATACTCAGCACCGAAGCGAAGTTTTATAGTACTACTCAGCGTGTTTCTGATTTGTTCATTCACAGCGTCTTCTTCAAACTGAAATTGATCGCCGTTGCCTCTTCCGGAATAATCGAATTTTGCTTTTGTAAAATCAGTGTATTGAATTTCCGCGAGTAGAAAGCCGTAATAAATTGTACGTACTGGTTCGTCTGACTTCGTTTTTGTGCCTCTTGAACGGCCTTTTTTTCTGCCTTTTTTTCGACTCTTACTTTTGCCACTGGAAGATTCTTTCTTGGTAAGCACGTACGAAGCATTCCCTAACACAGACCATGGGGTATTCATATTGTATTGGAAGCTCCCTTCTTGTGGTCCGTCAAATGGGCTTGTAAATACCTGACGCCCATTATCGTCAGTATAGTCGTAAGTGAGGCGGGTGCTAAATTCGTCATTGAGTGAATAGCGGGTGCTGGTGTGAAATGCTCCGCCCAAATTCAGGTATTTCGAGATTTTATATGTGGCACCCACCTTGAGATTCAATCCACTGCCGGTCGTACTGAGCGTTTCCTCAAATCGCAGTGCATTGAAATAGGGGACGAGGTCCTTTGCAGGATCATCTTCTTCCTCGTAGTCCTTGGTTTCTTCAAATGACATGATGGGTACACCGAGCGTAAGGCCGAAGAGGAGTTTTTCGTTGTAATTCGCAGCATATGAAAAGAGAATTTCTCCTGTTCCACCAGTCGATTTTACTGTTTGTCGGCGAAGGATCTCTGCGCCGGGGCTCAACTCGTAATCAGTTTCGTAAAACAGATCGGCTGGGTCCTGATCATAAATCGCACCGGTCTCCCATGCAAGAAGTTCTTCAAAAGGATTGAGCTCTTCCGGATAGCGGCCATTTGCATTCTGTGCCCATCGTTGGGTGATACTCCCCGGCGTACGTCCACTGTACGCAAATTCAAGATTGTAGTCTGCCGTTTTATGATAGCCTATTGCAAAATTGGAGGACTTCCAGTTGAGATTCTTGGGTCGTGACGCAAAAACCAGCCCTAAATTAGAAATGACAAATCTGCTGTTGCTGTTCGTCGTGGCGGGGATGCCACCATCCTGAAGGATTGACTCGGTAGATTGTGTCAGGACAGCTCCGGTGATCACAAACTCGGAGCTTCGGTAGGCGGCGAGTCCGGCGGGATTGACTCCGATAACACTAAAATCGGCTCCCAGGGCACCCATTGCACCTCCCAGCGCGATGCTACGTCCTGTACCAAGTACTTCGGTCATTGAATATCGCAGGGCATCTGCAGAGTTTTGAGACATTCCAGTCAACCAGCCCGTCAATACCAGAATTGCAAGCGTAATTATCCGCTTCATAGTCAAATATTTGTAAGCGCGCCGTAAGGTACGGACAAAAAAAGGGTGGAGATCAATGAACTCCACCCACAATGATATTCAATTTCTTTTAAGAATTACTGACCACCTCGTGGACTTCCACCGGAGCGGCTCGATCCTCCTGAACTTCTCGGAGAAGAGAAAGAACGGGATGATGATGAGCTACTGCGTACTGAAGAGCTTCTTGTTCCTGATGATGAGCTCGGACGACTATATGTACTTCTCGTCGCTGAGTTTGAGCCAGAATAAGATCTTGTAGGTGAGTAGCTATTCGCACTTGGACGTGCCGGACGCGTTGTAGAAAATCTGTTCTTCGCGCTTGTCGTTTTCGTAAATGCACTTGGTCTGTTTGACGGTGCCGTATAAGCAGGTCTCGTAGTTCTTGGACTTCCGTATGAAGAGCGTGATGATGATCCGGTTTCTCCGGCATATGTTTTTTGCCCTGCGCGAGGACTACCTGTCGCAGCACCTGCAGCTGAAGTTCCAGCGTATGGTCTGTCCGGAGCCGGAGCTCCTGTCCCAGTCGTATTATTTCTAGGTGAAGTAGTCACACTTCCTGAACCACCGCCTCTCGGTCCGTATACCGTATTGCCTGCAACAGCTGATCCGCTTCTGCTATTTGGATTTGGAGCAGATGTCGTACCCGGCTGGAACACGCCCGTGGCTGGATTGCCATATATTCCGCCGACTGATGGTGGGCAGTATGCATTGTAACCGCCTCCTCCGTATGAAGAACCGCCAAAACCACCGCCACCATATGATGCGCCGTAGCCATTATAGCTGCCTGCTGTACCGAAACCACCATATCCGCTGCTATATCCTCCGAAACCGGTAGTAACTGTTGTGCCTCCATATACCGATGCAGTAGAACCATATGATTCAAGACCATAAGCACTTGTCGATGCAGGTACTGGTCCACCCCAGTAAATACTTGTACCGGGACGGTAGAAATTGGAGTACGCACGGTTGTAGTAATAAGGGTCTACATATACCGGACTGTAAAAATCAAATCCATAGTACGGTCTGTCAAACCTCTGAATCCGTGAAGCGTAGTAGTAATCATAGTCATCAGGCTTAACCGACTTGGACTCATATGACTCATCGGAATACTTGTCCAGGTCTATTTGTGCATAGACCTCGTCAGCATCTGAAGGATTGAAGTAGATGTCGTCAAATTGCGCATTTGTAAGACCTGCAAATCCCAGGCAGCACATCAGGGTAAACATCAATCGGTAATTAGTCCTTTTCATAATTCTAAATTTTGTCTTCTTGATCGGATTCATTTCGCAGCTTCTTGAGTATGCAATTTATTACTTTTGGGACGCAATTTCGTTAAGGATGCATTAAAGTCGCTTTTCCGACGTGTTAAAGTGCTCTTAACGTTACGCATCATACTCATAGAAACAAACGTTTAAGGTATTCGTTCCGCGGTTTAAAGATTCATTTGAAGGATAGCGGACACAATCATAAGTTACTGATGGCCAAGGAAATTACGAGCAGAGAGGAGGACTATTCACAGTGGTATCTCGACATTGTTAAGAAAGCAGGACTCGCTGACAATTCAGCCGTGCGGGGTTGCATGGTGATTAAACCAAATGGATATGCGATCTGGGAGAATATGCGCGACCAGCTCGACAGCATGTTTAAGGAGACGGGACATGTCAACGCATACTTCCCGTTATTCATCCCAAAGAGCTTTCTGAGTAAGGAAGCGGAGCACGTTGAGGGTTTTGCCAAGGAATGTGCCGTGGTGACCCATCACAGACTGATGAATAATCCAGACGGACCGGGTGTTGTAGTCGATCCGTCTGCAAAATTGGAAGAAGAACTTATCGTGCGTCCGACATCAGAGACGATCATCTGGAACACATACAAGGACTGGATCAAATCATATCGCGACCTTCCTCTTCTCATCAACCAATGGGCGAATGTCGTCAGATGGGAGTTGCGCACACGGCCATTTCTTCGGACTACTGAGTTTCTCTGGCAGGAAGGTCATACAGCACACGTTACGCAACAGGAAGCAATGGCAGAGGCACTACTCATTCACGATCTGTACGCCACCTTCTGTGAAGAATATATGGCCATGCCTGTCCTTAAGGGAGCCAAAACAGCCAATGAGCGATTTGCAGGGGCAGTTGAAACATACTCCATCGAGGCACTCATGCAGGATGGCAAGGCACTCCAGGCAGGTACCAGCCACTTTCTCGGGCAGAATTTTGCAAAAGCATTTGACGTGAAATTTCTCAGCGAGGAAAACAAAGAAGAATACGTCTGGGCGACATCATGGGGTGTTTCAACGCGTCTTGTTGGAGGCCTGATCATGACACACTCTGATGATGCTGGTCTCGTCATTCCTCCGAAGCTTGCCCCTACGCAAGTGATGATCGTACCGATTCCAAAACCGAACACGGAGATTGATGAAGTGGTACAAGAAATCATGAAAGGCCTCAAAGCCAAAGGCATTTCTGTGAAGTACGACAACGATATGAAAAAACGTCCGGGCTTCAAATTTGCTGAGCACGAGATGCGGGGTATTCCTGTCCGCATCGGTATCGGCATGCGCGATCTCGCAAATGGTGTGGTAGAAGTCGCCCGTCGCGATACAAAAGAGAAGTCATCTGTCCCACGAGAGGGAGTAGCCGAATACGTAGAACAAGTCCTGGTGGATATTCAAAACAACCTCTTTCAGCGTGCACTCGATTTCAGGACAGAACATACATCCTACGCAGACGACATGGAAACCTTTGCCGATCTGATCGAAAACAAAGGCGGTTTTGTCTACGCGCACTGGGATGGCACCACCGAAACAGAGCTCGCGATCAAGGAAAAAACGAAGGCGACGATCCGATGTATCCCGATTGATGCAGAAGAGGATCCGGGCAAGTGTATTCTGACCGGTAAGCCTTCAAGGTTCAGGGTACCGTTTGCGAAGGCGTATTGATCACGAATCTATTTGCTTATCGTCGCTCGCTTTGTCAATCATGTTATTAGCATTTTTCGGGCTAACAATTTTACTTCCGATCTGCTCTTCGATTTCTTTTCGCGTATTTCCGGCAATTTGCCCTCCTTTTCTAGCTGTCGTTTTGTTTTGTAAAAAGGTTTTTGGTTTTTGTTTTTTTGAAATTTCGGTCGTTGTGGCTTCAGCAAGCATATTGAGGACCAATTCCAGATTACTCATGTTATCACTTAAGTTTTCTTTCTTTAAACTCTTGAGTTTCTTGTAATCTTTGACAGATAATCCGGCCCATGCCTTGGTGATCTCTTCCGTGAGTATCGCATATTCGAGCCCCTTTTTTACCCCTCGATCATCCCATTCATCTGTGAGTTCTTTCCT
>QMOR01000220.1 GCA_003648285.1 Bacteroidota bacterium | reverse complement strand
TGACCACACCAAACAGGTCAATGGGAACTGTATCTTTAAATGTCCCCACAAGGTAAAATTCGTCCCCAACGACAACCATACTTGTTGGGCTGAATTCTGGAAACTCCTCTGTAAAAACCCATTCCACATCATCCGCATTATTGCGTTTGATCACTGTGAAATTGTCAATTCCGCTCAAAGCTGCAAGTGTCGAACCATCCGGGAGGGTTTCAAGACAATGATATACGATCGACTCAAAGACTTTTTCATTTTCTTCTTTAAGAATTGTATTTGAACTCAAGTCAACAACCATACGTGCGGGCAAACTCATCGAATGTCTGTTTGTACCAACCATGCTCAATATGGACCCAGACAGAATAACTCCTCTGGGGCTAAACCATCTGGGGATCTGAAATAACGTGTCAATCGTATGGCCTCTATCGTCAATCGATATGACAATACCTGAAACGGTAAAAAGCACAAGTGTCGACTGATCCAACTGCATGAAATCGCGGGATCCATGACCGGTCTTAAAGTGCACTGAACTAGATATGAGTTTTCCAGCCACAGAGATCTCTTCTGTTACTGTACTCAATGCATTTTCTGTGGGTGAACTCCATCCATATCCTGTTCCGAGCAAATACGCACCAGACCTGGCTTGATAAACATGATAGCCATATGAGTTCACTTCACTCGTATAAATCCAATCGAGGGTCTGGCCACTAATGATTCCAGAAGTAAGCCATAACATAATGGTGAAAGCAGATAAAAGGCGTTTTATCATTTGTGAGGGCATGAAGTGATTAGTGTGAAGTAATCTGTGATGTGTCATTATCAAATGCTTTACGAGCAGACTCTTGTGCCAATTTAACAGTGATTCGTCAATATCTCAAGCTTATTTTGAGTATTGACGTCCCTCTGCACCTACCCCACCGGCAATGGCAACCTCAACCAAAGCGGCATATGGTCACTCACCTTGTGCTCAAACCGACTAAAAAAGGCCTTCTTCTGATCAGTTGTCATGGTATCGATTGGCGTATCCACACCCAACGCATCATGAAAAAGTTGGACAAAATTGAAGACGCCATAATCTGCACCATCAGCCGGATTGCCCATCTTATCGTTGTCCTTGTAGGTAGGCCATTGAGCACTGTCGTCTCTAAAGAACATCCCAATCTGGTCAAATGTCTCGGTGAGCCTGGCATTGGTGCGAAAGACCTCAGCCTGTGCCGGATGCACGTCCAGGAAGGGAAAGTTCACATTGATCTGTTTGTCGGGATTTGTCTCGTCATTGCCATCCCTGTCGTAGCTCTTCATCGATTTTCGCACAGTAGCAAGGTCTCTAACGGGGTTGTTAAAATCGAGGTTGAGATCGCCCATGAGCATGAAATTGGGATAATAGGCCTTGTCATTATTCTTCACCCGCTCGACGATCCACTGCATGAGCGCGTGAAATTCCTGCCTGCGATCCGACATAAAATCGCCGAAGAACAAGTGCGCATTGACTGCCATAAACTCGTACGGCTTTGTTCCCGGAAACCCCTTGATCCTGAAGCTCACGCAATATGGCTGACGAATAAAGGAAATGAATGCGGGGAACTTTACATTTCTTGGCTTTTTCCTGTTTCCTGCCTTATAATCCTTGTACTTCACAGAGTAAGACGCCATTACTTTATGAATAGCGTCATAATTCTCGGCGACAATCTCAAGGACTTTAGTACGGTCGTACGTGATATCTGAAATCACCTCTCCCCTCTCGACAATCGACCACCGATAAATAAATCCCAGGCGTTCTCCCAGTCCATTTGCTCCGGGATAGACACCTGTCTTGTCGGAGGCTACCATGCCGAAATCGGGCCCCAGTATTTCCATGATCCGTTTTAGGCCACTCAGGTCATCCATGATCTCCTGCACTGCGATCAGATCATACTGCTTACATATCCTCGCCAAAAACTGCCATGTCTCAGCATTCCGACCTCGCGAAGAACCAATCTTCCGGATATTGAAAGATCCCAATAATGCCGTGCTGTAAATGCGTCTCGGAAATCCATACTTGTCGGGATCCTTGTCCAGCGTAGCATTAATTTTTTTCCATTCTGCTTTTGTGTATCCGGTGGATGACATGTGATCTTGGAAATTTTAAATTTTGAATTATGGATTTTAAATTATTTGGGTTTTGGAATTTGGAATTTGGAATTTGGAATTTGGAATTTGGAATTTAATCAATTGGATTTGGAATATGGAATTAGTGCTTTCGCAAAGTTCGCTTTCTCACCTGATCGACAGGCGCAGGACCGAGCATGCTGCGCTATCGGCTAACTTGTCTTTATTCGTGCCTCGTAAAAATGAAAATCTATTGCTCTTGCGTGAATCTCCGATGATGAGTAAATCATAGGCGGCGGAAGTTTCAGCAATAATCCGGACTGGCATATTCCCCTTGTGTACGATGACTTCAGTTTTTGACATTGTACTGACAAGAAACGTCTCCGAACTATCGCGCAATTTTTCTACATCTCCATCGGTAGCGTCATTGTCGACTACCCTGATCAGGCTGAGATCTGCATTATAAAATGTGGCAATGCGATCGCAGGCAATAATAAAATCCTTGTCGTTTCGTCCGGGCTCCAGGGCTACGAGTATCCGCCTGATATATCGCACACCATTGTCCTTAAATAGCGCAAAATTGGAATCCAGGTGTGAGACGAGCCAGCCGATCGGATTGCGTACAAATAATCCCTGACCTGATCGGCCATTCCATCCGGCAACGAGCCAGGTACAGTGCGTCTGCATACTTATCTTCTGAATAGTGCCGACCAGGTCGTGGGTTACAGCACTTTCAAAATCCACATCGACCTCCCGCTCTTTTGACATGGCCGAAATTCTTCGATTCAGCGATGTGACTACTGGATTATCTACCAGCAATGCATCGAGAATTGTGATATCAGGCACCTCCTTTAAGTGTACGACCTGAACTGTACGTCCATTTGCGAGGGCAGCACCCATTTCGACGAGCATTTCAGGCGAGCGTTCATTTCCAAATAGCGGGATGACGGTACCTGCCTGATCGGTGAGAGTAGCATCCAGATTGGTATCTACTTCCCAGTTGCTCGAAACCTGCGTGCTTTTTATCCGTTTTGGCGTATTCCTGGATTTTCGATACAGCAAATACGAGGCAGGTCGATGACCATATAGTTTTAATACTCCACTCCGCTGTGAATTATACCTTCCATAAAAAAGAAAAACCAGTGCTCCAATTAAAACGATCATCAATGAGGCGATCAATGCCAACCCGCCCAGAAAAATCAATAATGTGATCCCGGACACGATACCGAAAATTTGCATCCATGGATAAAAAGGCGATTTATATGGTGGTCGATACCATTGCACAGCTGTCTCGCGCAATACGATCACGCAGGCATTTACTGCCATAAACATCATGACGACAAAGGCACTGGCCAATTTTGCGATTTTATGGACTTCCAGAAAATAGATTGCGAAGGCCATCACAGCTCCTGTCAGTATGATTGTCGATACGGGTGTCAGGAATTTCGGATGCAGTTTTTTAAACAATGGAGGAATCAAACTATCGCGGCTCATTGCGAATGGAAAACGCGATGCGGCCAGCACACCTGAATTAGCCATTGAAATGAGGGTAATGACACCTAGTACAGCTGCCGCCAGACCAGCGTACTTGCCTCCAAGTGACTCTGCAAATGTGAATATCGGTTTGATATTTGTCTCCAACTCACTCAGCGGAACATTCCCAACGAGTACGAAAGTGACAGATACATAAATGAATGTCACCAGGACAAGCGCTCCGAGCATGGCGATTGGCAGGTTCTTTTCAGGATTCTTGATCTCCCCGGCTATGGCAGCGACCTTTGTCACGCCAGCGTACGAGACAAAAATAAAAGCTGTAGCAGACCCCAACCCCAGAGTTCCATGAGTGAAGAGCGGCTTCAGATTTGCCGGATCGATCGAGGGTATACCAAATATGAGAAGAGTTCCCAGGCCTATGAGACTGATGCTTACGACAATGAGCTGTACCGTCCCCACCTTTTTTACACCCAATACATTGAGAAACAAGATGAATACGAGGAAGGCTATTGCGACCGGTCTAAGTGGCACTGTTGCAAATACAGCGAGATAGGCCCCAAATCCAACTAAAGCAAAGGAGCTTTTCAACAAAATAGAAAGCCACAAGCCAATCCCTGATATGGTGCCAAACATGGGGCCAAATGCGCGTTCGATATAGACATATGTGCCCCCTGATTCGGGCATCGCTGTGGCCAGCTCAGATTTTGACAGTGCTGCAGGCAAAACACAGGCGCCTGCCAGCAAATACGCCAGCCATATGGATGGTCCTGTATATGCGGCTGCCAACCCGGGTAGCACAAAGATGCCACTCCCGAGCATGCCACCAATCCCGACTGCTATCACCGGCCATAGGGAAAGACTCCGCTCTAATTTCTTCATACACTACTTATCCGCTCAGGTACACAGTTAGGAATACCACATGTCACTATTACAACTCACAAAATTCTGGTGAACCTGATAGAACCTGTAAACTAAGATTTCTTGGAGACTTTCCAAATCAGGATAAAGTATGCTTGATTGCAGCTTTGTCCTGAATGCCTTGTGTGCATAGGTGATTACAATTTCTGATCGTCGGATAATATGGGAATCAATTGGGTACGATAGTGAGCCGATCCGGGCACCCTAAAGCGCATATCCATGAAAAGCTTACTTTTGCGCCCTTGTTTTTTAAGCTGCAGTCCTCAGGCATCAAATTTCCACAAAACTATCCAAGTCATGATGCGACTTCAGTTGCACCCGGACAGATGGTGCAGATAAAGCATCCGGACGGATGACACATATAATCAAGATCCTCCTTCCGGGGTGGCCCGACAGATATCACAAAGCACATGAAAAAGTATTTTAACCTATTTGATTTATCGCAGAAGGTCGACTACAAGACTGAAATATTCTCAGGTCTGACAGTTGCCATCGCCCTGATACCAGAAGCGGTCGCATTTGCCTTGATTGCGGGACTCTCACCACTCACCGGACTCTATGCGGCGTTTGTCATGGGGATTGTGACATCGATCATCGGTGGTCGCCCGGGCATGATCTCGGGAGCAACAGGAGCGGTAGCCATTGTGATTGTGGCACTTGCCAAGTCGCATGGCGTCGAGTATATCTTCGCGACCGTTGTTCTGGCCGGGATCATACAGGTCATTGCCGGTCTATTAAAGTTGGGAAAACTCATGCGGATAGTCCCTCAACCGGTCATTTTTGGCTTCGTAAATGGCCTGGCAGTCGTCATTTTCATGTCACAACTCGATATTTTTAAAGATGACATGGGCCATTGGCTCAGCGGATCAGCACTCTACATCCTGTTGGCGCTTGTTTTTGTTACAATGTTGATTATATGGGGCTTACCAAAGTTTAATAAGTCGATACCATCCTCATTGATTGCGATTCTTTTCATTTTCGGGGTGGTTGTATTTTTTGGAATTGACACAAAGACCGTAGGAGACATCGCTTCGATCAAGGGTGGATTTCCACCATTCCACATTCCCGACGTGCCCTTTACATTTGAGACGCTTCAAGTGATCTTTCCCTATGCCGCGATAGTAGCCGGTGTAGGGCTGATAGAAAGCCTGCTGACTCTCAACGTCATCGACGAAATCACAGAGACGCGCGGGCGAGGCAACAAGGAAGCTGTCGCACAGGGTATCGCAAACATGCTTTCAGGTGTGTTTTCCGGCATGGGCGGTTGCGCGATGATCGGCCAAAGTCTTATCAATATTTCCTCCGGAGCCAGGGCCCGTTTATCCGGGATTGTGGCGGCAGTCATGCTCCTGATGGCCATCATGTTTGGGGCAGAACTCATCGAAATGCTTCCCCTCGCAGCCCTCACC
>QMOR01000219.1 GCA_003648285.1 Bacteroidota bacterium | reverse complement strand
TTTGCGCGCAGCACGGTGGATGCCGATGTGGCAGAAGTCCTGCAGGTGATTGACGACGCCCGCGAACAGGAAGCCGAACGGCGCCAACGGGAACTGGCTGCACGGGAAGACAATTAAAGCGATATAAAGGGGGCGGAGGCGTTTATTGGTTTAGTGCATGTGATCGCGCCAACGTTTTTCAAGCTTCTGCCAACATGCGCACAAAATCTGATTCCTTATGACAAGTCAGTAACAACTTATCGGTTGATCGTGTCATGGCGACGTAGAGCAATTTTGCCTCAGAAGCGAGGTCATCATGCTTACCCGGCATATAACCGAGTCCGGAAATGGACACCAATGGGAACTCAAGACCCTTGCTGCTGTGCATGGTCATCAACTTGACACTGTCCTCAGCGGGCCTGAAAGCTTTCTTTTCTTCCGCAGAAGCCAACAACTGCGTGGGAACCCCCTCTCTTTGCAATGCAAGTAGCAATACTTCGCCCATCCAATGATTACGATAAACGATACACATGTCGTACCATTGCATGCCCCCATCATGTATTCGTTTTAAATTTCTGGCGACGTAGCTTGCTTCTTCATCGAATGATGGCAATTGCTTCAAATATGGCTTAAAACCATGCCGACCGGCTGACTGAGGCTCAACCAGCGGGATGTGGTCCTCGTCAGAAGCTGCAGGAGACAGATAGTGTTTCGCAAATCTGTAAGCGTAATCCAGGACTTCAGTGGTATTTCGGTAGTTCAACTTAAGTATTGTTGTCCGCCCTCTTGCCTGAACACCAACACTGGACAAACTAAAATCCAACGCCTTCTTCTTGTAGATTGACTGTGCATCATCATATAGCAGCAACAAAGAACTGGTTTCCGGATCAACCATTTGAACGATCAACTGCAACCATTCAGCTTCAAAATCATGGCCTTCATCAACCATCAATGCCCCGTACTGCCCCTTGGGTATATGCCCTTCTTCAACGGCCTTAATGACTTGATTGACCAGTCTATCCACATAGCCAGCGCCCGACTTGGGTTTCTCTATGTGATAACGCTTGAGCATTTCCCCGCACCAATCATGAAAATGGTACACATGTACTCGATCATTAATTTCCTTACCTTCCATCATCAATCGCAAGCGGGCTGCCAGCGTGATGTTGAAACACAACACCAATATTGGCTGGTGCAGAACCTTTGCGAGATACAAACACCGGTATCCCAGGATTAGGGTTTTACCTGAGCCTGCTACGCCATGAATTATGCGGTGCCCCTCCCCCAGGCTTCGCGCTAGCTGTTCCTGCTGTATGTCCATGACCTTCATGAGGTCGGGCACTAATGAGTCTTCTTCCCCCTCTTCAAACATTGCTACCTGCCCATCCCCAATACGCACCTCCGGGAACAGATGCCACCGCACTCTGTCGATTTGCGGCAAAGTCAATTGACAATTAAACCCGACATTGAACATGTCCCACAAACGCTTCTGGAATTCCTCTGCCTCAGCAGACTCTGTCATCTCGTCGCGGCAAATGACCTGATGCGCAGGCAGCACTTCGCCCAAACCGTTGGTATCAAATTGAGTACGGCTAATATTCGGTAGTACAACACCGTACCCATAGGGGAAGGACAACCTGCCTTGATATCGCCCGCCATGCCTGACAAGCTGCGAGTCTTTTTCCAACAGATTTATTAATTGGTAAGTGCACTGCCGTGCCTGCTCAAGCGGGTTACTTGATGTCACAACACCTCTATTCGTAAGCAATGTTACTGAAACAGGGTCAATACTCTGAATGGTGTCAACCTTCCAGTCCTTGACTTCAAGCAGCAGCAAACCACGACCGGGATGTAAAACAATGAAATCTGTATAGCGTTGCCGCTTGCCTACGGGCAACTCGTACCAACAGAGGTAATCATCTTCCAGCAAGGCTTCCAGGCGTCGCGCAAGGCGTTTTTCACCCGGCATCATTTTTCCAAGACAACTATTGAGCGATGGGACAAGCGTAGCCATATTGATCCGAGACCTCGTTCCTTGAGAGACTGTCCATCTTAGGAAGAGTAATGGCCCAGAATCCCTACATTGTCTTTGTATATCGGATCGTTATTTGTTTTATTGAATACAGTCACTTACGAGAACATTATGGCGAGGAGATACTGTGACACATTCTATTTCAGGCAACTCAGCGCATCTTAAATATCCAGCTAAAAGTTGTCTGAAAAATATTAATTTTCAGCATAAGCATGCACTGCACTTCGGGCTATTTACTTGTTTATCCTATATTTTTGCCTCTAAGAACAGATTCTCACGATGAAATTCCAAGTAACATTTCTGCCCCTCAGAAAAATGTCCGACATTCCGCACTTCATCCACGGGTACACCCATACGCCGCAGTGATTCTTTGTGTGCAACGGCCACGCTAAAGGGGCCGGATACATTTTCTGGATACATTTTCTGACCTGAAAAATGTATCCGGCCCCTTTATTCATAATTGTTCCGTGCGCGCAGAAGCGCTCATTCGTATTCTTCGCTAACAACAATAAACTGATACCCGCACTCTCGATTCAGACATCGGTGAATTTGCGAATCATCTTCTTTGACGTCAAAATCCGTTCGTGCACCACACATGCCACAAGTAGTTGGCTGATCTCCCAAGATATAACATTCTAATTTTTCATCAGCTGTAGCCACAGACAACCCCTCTTGTAACGTCTATACATTTCGCTCAAACATAACATCACGATTAAATTTCATATATGCCTGGTGTCTATCCTCAAGCACAATACTCATATCACGTGTAACACCGATACTCTCAGCATCGTCTAGATGTTCAGATACAATTATCTTACCCTTCTCAGTAAATGTAATGAAACCAAGATCAAACACCTTATCTAAATTTGGCATAAGCAAGAGACCATTAAAAGGATCTAGTCGCTCTTGATTTTCTGCTTTCCGCCACGGCTTTATATGTGACGCAATTAAGAACCGAACATTACTGAACCCTGTTAATGCACAACGCTCCCAATAATCAATCAAATCACTACGATATTTTCCTTGTCCAACACGCGCACTAATAAGAGCTGACTTTTCTGTTTTATTGATATCTGCAGAATTTATCACCTCCTCAATATCCTCCTGTAAAGTCTCATCAGATATGTCTTCAAGGTATGCAGCGAACTGTTTAATTGCAGCGCTATACATGCTTTTCCCTTTATTATTCTTTTCCTGGAACTCTGGAAGCTCCAGTATTTTTTCAGCAATCGGCCGAAACTTATCTACACTCCGTATATCAGACAGGTTAGAAGCAATAACCCCCGCACTCCTTGCCCAATCAGAAATGGAGCCAGATATGGCACTGGAATAGCTTTTAGCTGTTCGCACGGATTTTCCTATATACACAAGCCATTTCTCGAAGTTCATAAATACACCTAAATCTCACACTCGAGCAGAATCAATGCAGGGAAGAACATGGATGCCACGATCATTGATTATTTAATCGGAGAACGGGTCCTCGACACATCAGATACCATATTTCTGACCTACAGATCCTCCAACTCTGTTGCCGCACGAGCTATCCCTCGCAGCGCCTCAGCGTAATTATTCATGTCAGCAGGAGGGGACACAGTATCTGAAGATAACTGATCCGCAACAAACAAAATATAATCTATATCTCCCCGCTCCAGACAAACAACATCATACTTAGTTGTATCTTTCATTGACCTACTCCTGTGTAATCGATGCCGACATAAATAGATGATTTTTAACGACAATCCACGACCATACAAATAACTTCGTTCTATTTCTCCGACAGACCGAACGAACCATGAAGGTAGCCTGGCACAGGCTCCTTTAATTGCCAACGAATTTTGATTGGTTTCGCCCCTTCCCAATCGACAAATCTCACATCACCACAATAAATAAAAGGGGCCGCCTTACCTCGTTGGGTTTTTCGGGTTGCTCGCACAAATAGATGCACATGAACATCTCGCTCCAAATGGTTTTTTAAAGCTTGACCCGCCTTCCCTTCCTGAGAGTGTTGATTCTGGCTAAACCACTGAAATAGGTCTGGCGACAAGAAAACATCTTCATATTGATGCTTTTCTTGCATACCTGATTTCTGCAAAGAAACAAGCAAAAATATATGCTTACCTAGCGACACATATCCTTGATTCCATCGGCCGCTACTAAACTCGAAACCCCACATAGGTGGAATTTCATTGCGCATGTATTCGCGCCACATTTCGGGTCCATCGCCCTTGGCTTCGAGTGGGCACATTACGTAGTTATTTTCTTTCCATTCAAGGATTATTCGGCTTGCCGTACCTGGCTGCCCTGCTTTTTCTCCGAACCATCCATGCAGGACATTGGGCAAAATATTTTCTTCTTCGCCCTCTTTGCGCATTACATTAACAGCGACTTTCACAAAGTTAGCGCTGTATAACAAACCGTTGGCAGAGACCGGTTGCCACCCAGAGGGAATACCAGGAGTCTTATCCCGATCTGGAAGAAAAACCATGGGCTTCCCATTTGCATGGCTTACAACACACACAATTCGAGGGGCAAACTGCTTTTCACCCTGCAAACGTTCAAGATACTGGACCAATCGATAGTCGCACAGCTCCCGCGTCAACTCTGCTAATGCCAGAGCATGTTCTTTTTGCTCACCGAACTTAGTCTTAAGAACGCCTGATTTGTAATCGAAATAACTTGTCTTCCCCATACCGCGCCCCTCGGCCCAGGCTTTGATGGGATTCGTCTCAAGGAGCCGAATAAGTACGCCACGATCATCCAACGCAGAGTCCAAATCTTCCACCAGTAGACGCGAGCGCCGGGCGATATGCTCAACCCCTCTTGTGAGGTCCTCAATTGTAATCTCACCCGGAAAAGCGTCTTGCGAAAGCATTGCCAACGGCACTAGAATCTTGTAGCTCTTTGCCATTGGTGTAACCTCAAGCGCCTCCAAAAAATCCCGATGGACCTTGAACGCTACACCTTGCTTATCATTGAGATCATCTTCTGCGTTGACAAAACCAAGCCACGACCCAAAACTTTTCCGCAGCATCTTCGGATCATAGCCTGCATGCCATGCTTCACTTGCAGTGGGTCGCTCACCATTGCGTTCGCGAAAGCTCCGATACCATGTCAACGTTGCATCAGCACTATTGGATGGTTTTGCGAGCGCCTTCAGTATATTCATGGCTTCAAGCTCATAGGTCACCGAACAACCAGCTGGCAGATCAAACTCACCTCTCTCAAGCTGTTCGAGCGCCATCAGCAGCTCACCTGGACGACCATTACCCCCCGCCAGCAGAATCATGGCTGGTTGCAGAAAGGTCCGATGATTGCCAATGTAGTCGATCACACTTACATGCGACTTGCCTTTGGCACGGCGTAGCCCACGTCCAAATTGCTGCAACCATAAAATGCGTGATTCGGTTGGTCTAAGCATCATGACAGTATCGATGTGCGGTACATCAACACCTTCATTGAACATGTCGACTGAGAAAACGATTTGTAACTCACCCGCTTCAAGCGCCTCCAACGATTTAGTCCTTGGTGCTGCACTAGGTCCAGAATGAACCGCAACTGACTTCACCCCCTGACGAACAAAGAAACCTGCCATATAGTCTGCATGGCGTTTTGAAACGCAGAATCCAAGCGTCTTTGACCCACCATGCTGTTGCCACTGCCCATAGGCATTTTGCGCACGCTTTTCTGTTGAGACTGCGTTTTCGAGAGCCTCAGGGTCAAACCGGCCGCTGCGCCAGGGTATGTTTGTGAAGTCCACTTCATCGGGGATACCGAAATATTTGAATGGACTGAGGAGCTCCTGATTGACACCATCGATCAGGTCACAACGGTAGACAAGGTTCTCCCCGCACAGTGCCAACAAATCAGCACCGTCACTGCGATCAGGGGTGGCCGTGAGTCCAAGCAGGA
>QMOR01000218.1 GCA_003648285.1 Bacteroidota bacterium | reverse complement strand
TTATTATGCACGCAACGAAGATGGCAGTCTATTATTGACCGCTGACGGACGTCCACAAAGGGAAAAGGGTTCTTATGACGAGAATGGAGTCCCTGTAGCTGAAAGAGATGCTGATGGTCAGCCTTCAGGTACATCTCTTGTAAAAGTCATCGGTGATCCGAATGCAGATTTTCTCGCATCGCTGATCAGTGATCTGACTTATAAGAACTGGTCGTTCAGATTTCAATTTGATGCTGTCCAGGGATTTGATATCCTGAGTTGGGACACGCGGATGTTTTACAGATTCGGTGGCGGAGAGCAAGAGCAAAATGAGTTGCGCGGAGAAGAGGTAAGAGGAACGGGCGCATCCAAGTTCGGAATTGCCGAAGCTTATATCGAAGATGGTTCATTTATCAAATTGCGTGAAGTGTCGATCTCCTATTTATTGAACGACCCTTTTTCCGGAGTCAGCAATATCAGGTTTACACTGTCGGGCAGGAATCTGTTCTCAATAGATAATTTCTCGAGCTGGGATCCTGAAGTGAATATGGATGCACAGAGCAATGGCTCCCGTGGTGGAGTGATGGGACTTATTCCTATCCCGCGCACTATTAAATTTGCTGTGACAGCTAATTTTTAATTCACCTTACAAAAGCAATTAAAATGAAATATTTAAATCATATAAAATTGGCTGCAGTGCTCATCATCTTCAGCCTTTTCGCAACATCCTGTGAGAAGGATTTTCCCAACCCGAATAACCCAACTGAAGACATTATCTTCAATACCAAAGACGGGTTGTTTGCATTGAGCGTGGGAATGAATCAATACTATACAACGACAGCCTACAGACAGGTCATCGAAGCTCCCGGCATTACGACCAGGGAACTGGGAGTGACAAATACGTTTCTGAATATTAATGATTTAGCTCGAGGTGGTGCTGAGCTTGAGGGAATCAGTGGTGGCATTACAAATCCATGGGTGTCCCTGCTTCGCGCAAAGGGTATGGCTGAGTCTTTGATAGCGAATGTCGATAACGCTGAGATGGCAACTGAAACACGGAATAGTGTACTAGCCTACGCCAACTTTTATAAGGCAATGTGTCTGGGACATCTGATTCAGATGTATGAGCAGGCCCCAATCGACAATTCAGCCGATGGTGCCGCGGAGTTTAGCGATAGAGCGACTGTATTGTCTGCCTGTGTAGCCCTTTTGAGCGACGCACGAGATGCCATTCCTAATGGTGTTTCCGATGATTTTCGCGCGAGTGTATTGGGACCCGACAGAAATCTGCTAAATAGCATCAACGCCTTTCATTCCAGGTACCAACTGATGGCTGGCAACTACAGCGAAAGCATCACAAGTGCAGATGCCGTTTTGAACACAGGAGATTCACCATCGATGTTTGCCTATGATCCGAATAATGTGAATCCGGTATGGGCTCGTGTCAACCCTGACGCAACTGATTTAAAGCCACAAACCAATTTTGGTCTACTGGATCCTTATCTACCGGAAGACGGAGATGGACGAATTGGCTTTTACCTTGGTGATAGCTTAGGCTTTGCGCTTCCTGATGCAGGAGGTCAGGCAATAAGTCAGGCGCGTGGATTCTGGGTTGCTTCGACGTCTTCACTTCCAATTTATCTGCAGGGTGAGCTGATGCTCAACAAAGCTGAGGCTTACGCGAGAGATGGAAAGCTTGACGACGCAGTAACAGAACTCAATAAAGTCCGTATGAAGACTGACGATCCTCTGGGCGTCAATGCCAATCTCCCAGCGTGGGATGGTGATGCTGGAAGCCAGGCTGCCATTCTGGAAGAGATCTATAAGAACCGGGCCATTGAAATGTTTCTGACGGGTACGAGGCTTGAGCATAGCCGTCGTTTCCATCCTGATTTTAATGTGCCACAGGATGCGAATACGACGAATGAGCGGAACAGGAATTATTATCCCTATCCGACGATTGAGCGTGAGAATAATCCGAATACACCGCCTGATCCGACGATCTAGGCAAAGTAGATAGCATAAAAAAAGAGCGCCTTTACGGGCGCTCTTTTTTTTCTCAAATCAGGCCACAATTTCACTGAAACGGAACAGTAATCAATCGGATTTTTGCTGACCCAAATCAGTAATTCTTTGCGCTTTGCTCATCTCAATATGTAAATTCCAGGCCCTTCCCTAGGCACCAATGCGTGGACATCTAGCTATACCATTAGGTTTGCTTCATTGATGACTTTCTCAAATCCACTCCTTTTCGGATTGAACGTAAATGACGCAACCCCATGGTTGCGTTGCGATGTTGTTAAAATCCGATTAAGGGCCAAAAAGCCCTTAGACCCTGCATATCCACCGGAATCAGTGGGTCACTTTGTCCTGATTTTGCACTTCAAGCATTGGGTTATGGCAATAACTACGACGATGCAAATCTTTGCGACGAATTGAGAATCGGATCGATGTCGAAAGTTGTAACCCCCGTTCAGCAGTTCTCGATTTGGCCCAATCCCACATGGGATATGATTCAAGTTGAATCAGAAAACGCAATGAAAGAAGTACGATCGTATTCGGCTTCTGGAAGTCTTGTACTAAAATGGTCATTGTCAGACCATTTTAGTCGCTTGAACCTTGCTCCGACTGCTTCAGGTATATATATTGTGGATGTTTTATTCGAATCAGGAGGGTGTCAATCACAACGGATTATCATCAGCAACAATCGATAGCGAATGAAAACATGGTTTATATTCCACGTTTTATTTACAGTTGTTCTGTCTTGTATTGGGCAGGACAACTGCTCTCTTCGTCATGATGCCAACTGGATTTGGTCTGGGGTGGACACTTCTAATTTGAATGAAATCTCCTTGCAGATCCATTTTGATAGCGGAAATACCAGCCAAATCAACACAGTCTATCGGCAGCTATGGATAGGGGATCAGAATACGACGGTTAGTGATTCTTCAGGACAATTGCAATTTTATTCTAACGGATGCCAAATCCATAATGCCAACAACACTCTCATGCCAAATGGCGATTCGCTCAATTTCGGCAATATTTTTCAGACGGAATGCGTAGGAGAACGGGCCGCTTACATTGGTTCCCAAGGCATGTTTACGATTCCAGTTCCCTACAATAAATCTTCCTACTTCATCTTCCACAAACGAATTACGTATCTATTGCAACCTTCATTTCATCTCGTGGTCGATGCAATATTACTAACTGAAGTAAGCAAAATTTCGGGAGTTGACAGTTTTGAGGTAGTCAGAAAGAATGTACCCGTTGTCTTGGACACAAATATTGTCTCAAGTAATTTCTCTGCGACCCGTCACGCTGATGGCCAACGCTGGTGGGTTCTCTCCCCTGATGCCTACGGAAATGGGTATTTTATAATACTGATAGATAGCCTTGGAGTGGAGGATGTGTCTATACAATTTATCGGGAACGCAACCTCTCCTCGCAATGATGCTGGCCAAGGAAAGTTTTCTCCCGACGGGAGTAAGTTCGCAATGTTCCACTCTAAATCCGGGGTGTTCTTATTTGATTTTG
Source organism: Bacteroidota bacterium (assembly GCA_003648285.1). Taxonomy (GTDB): domain Bacteria; phylum Bacteroidota; class Bacteroidia; order Chitinophagales; family Saprospiraceae; genus B8-G4. The sequence goes on along the minus strand of QMOR01000218.1, from coordinate 2,426 downwards.
ACAGGAACACCGGAACATTGAGCAATTATCACACATTCGGACCGATCGACAGCTCTGTTATTATCGGCGGATGTGAATTCTCTCCGTCAGGGCAATTCCTATATATCAACAACTTCACAGAACTTTATCAATACGATCTTATGGCAAATGATGTCGCGTCATCGGAGATACTCATCGATACATTCGAGATTTTCAATTCACCGTTTCCCACCCAATTCTTCCACATGGAGCGCACACCTAACGGACAGATTTTCATGAACTCCCCGAATGGTGTAAACGTCCTGCACGTCATCAAAAATCCAGATGAAGGAGGGAAGAACTGCAATTTTGTTCAGCGCGACATCATTTTGCCCGTCTACATCGATTTTACCATGCCGCACTTCCCGAATTATCGGTTGGGCGCCCTTGATGACAAACCATGTGATACGACTGTGTCTACCCTTCAGCCGTCTATAGATACTGCCAGCGTGAAGGTTTATCCAAATCCAACACATGACTATGTCTTTGTTGAGATACCCAACAACGCAGGACGTCAATGGACATGGTTCCTGACCGACATGACGGGGAGAACGGTAAGAGATGGAATATTGGCCGCAGGTGTTGAACGTATAAGTCTATCTGGTTTGAGTGGTCTGTACATTTTGTGGATAGCTGATAGCAAGGGTGGGGTTGATCGTCAAAAGATAGTGGTGCATTGATGTTGCTATACCTGACCCTTTCCCCTTAATCAGATACTGCGAAAATAGAAATCTCGGGCTTTTCTAGCTGTTTTTTACGTGAGTTTCCATGCCTGAATATAGCAGGCTTTATTAAAATGTGCATAGACAATCAGTCAATCATTTCTGCAGATTTTATCAAGGCCGACGATCTCAGATCTTTGCTTGTCATTGCCTTTACTAGGTCGGAAGAACTATGTTCTTTGTCGTTGTGCAATTAATTCCTGTTTCTAATCCTAAAGCTCCACCCTGAACTGGATTTTAGCATTGAGAGCTTTGAATACCTTCAAGATCGTTTCCAACCTGGCATCTGAAAGACTATTCTCTAATTTCGAAATCTGTGCCTTTTGTACCCCCACGAGTTCGCCAAGTTCCTTCTGAGTCAGGTTTCTTCTTATCCGGGCCTCACGAATTGCATGACCTATCAAATCCATTCTTAGCTCGTTTTCAAATGTATCTCGCCTCGAGCTTCCAACTTTCCCAATATGCTTGTCAATCATGTTATCCAGACTCGTCGTTTTCATCGGCTTTTCCTTTTGATTTGAAATACTTTGTTCGTAATCGTATAGCTTTGTCAATTTCCTTGCCTGGTATTCTTGAAGTCTTCTTAACTATTCCATGTGTTGCAATGACAACCGTGTCGATTGGCTTTTCCTTATCCCAAAATGCAAATAGCCGAATCTTTTTCTCCTCGGCCTCCGCCAAAAATTCTACTCTGAAATACGACTTCATAAAAACTCGAATATAAAGATACGGGTTTCCATATTAAGATACCATCTATTTATTCACTTTCTTGTCAAAACCGATGAATTTTCAGCCGGTATATGTGTTGAATTGTTCATGTCTATAAGGAATCGTAAAGACAATTGGGCCGTATGCCTCCTTCCAACAGTATGAATAAAAACAAAATATTTCTGTCAGGCGAATTATTATCGAAATACGAGACTAAAAACGCTCCTATAGCATCATGCTTACGCGCATAAGAAAAACCCGTATATTACAATGTGACCAATTATTCAAACACAATATGGGGCGCAGAGTATTTTTTTCGATCCAGATCAGGGTACATATCCAAGATGATTCTGGTAAAACTCCCTGAGTCCAAACTATTTGAAATTCACATTCCAAGGGAAAAACATACGGCTAGTGAACGCAGTATGCCTATCATGGCGTTCGATAAGAATTCGGATTCAGTTTGCATGTATCTCGTATTCAAGGATAGCATGAGAATTTCTAAAACACTGTACACATTCTCTGAGTATATGAATCAAATGTCTTTTTCTTCAAAAGGCCAATCATTGCGCATTGACGATCGCGCTCCAAACGGTATCATTACATCCGCTTCAGTCCTCAAGAACAATAGAACGGAATGCACTTTCATTTTCAATGAAACCCAGAAGATGAAAAATATTCATCCAGTTGTCTTTTCATTTCCCGAACTGGAATTATTACCCTCAATTATTGATTGTCGAAACGGAAACTATCTATTAAACCGAATTATCACAGATCAGGACACACTGATATCGTTGATTCACCCCCTAGGTAATCCGGAGTATAGATTTTTTGATCCCGAGAAAGAGATTCCGCTGGGAGTTTACCGTTTTCTCAAATGGAGTACTAAAAATATGGTCAAAATCTTAGACGTACTGCCTAATAGAAGATAACTAACTACAAGAAACCAGCAGCAAGAATTACGTGCATCACACCCCA
>QMOR01000217.1 GCA_003648285.1 Bacteroidota bacterium | reverse complement strand
TGATTGGCTGTTTTGGTTTGACGGAACCAAATCATGGTTCAGATCCGGGCGGCATGTTGAGTACGATACGCGATGATGGAGATGCATATATCCTCAATGGTGCGAAAATGTGGATCACCAATTCACCGATCGCAGATCTCGCTGTAGTCTGGGCTAAGGACGAGGAGGGCAAGATCAGGGGAATGGTTGTCGAGGCAGGTTCACCCGGATTTTCGGCTCCGGAGATTCATGGCAAATGGTCACTTCGCGCATCCATTACAGGTGAGCTTGTTTTTGAAGATGTGCGCGTGCCAAAAGAGCAGGTATTTCCTGACATTAGAGGCCTCAAAGGTCCATTGTCCTGTTTGTCCAAGGCACGTTATGGGATTGCCTGGGGTGTCATTGGCGCAGCCATGGATTGCTACGATTCAGCACTCCGCTACTCCCTCGAGCGCGAACAATTTGGCAGACCGATTGGTGGATTCCAATTGACCCAAAAAAAGCTGGCCGAAATGATCACCGAGATCACAAAAGCGCAGTTACTCGTATGGCGATTGGGCGCCCTTGCAGACAAAGGAAAAGCATCTCCTGCCCAAATATCCATGGCCAAACGCAACAATTGCAACATGGCTCTTGAGATTGCGCGCGAGGCACGACAGATCCACGGAGGCATGGGAATCACAAATGAGTATCCGATCATGCGTCATATGATGAATCTCGAGACAGTGCTCACGTATGAGGGCACCCACGATATACATCTCCTGATCACAGGGATGGATGTGACTGGGCTGAACGCCTTTACGTAATACCGTGTGGCACACCTTAAGGTGTGCCACACCCTCAAATAATCGTTTTTCGAGAATCCGGAGCTTGGAAATTAGCCCGTATTTATACATGGCAGCTTTGGCCTTTTTTTAATGAATTCCCATTTTTATTGAATACTGGATTCCATACCTCAATTAATTTGCGAAGTTCATCGAGTGCTTGCGGCTGATCATCGGAAGGCTACAATTTGTAATCACGAATGTTGTAAATTCAAGTTCTGAAGGGCAGCAACAACTCCATTGTTGCTGCGTTAAAAGCGATACATGACAAGTTTTTTAATTCGGACGGTTTTGAGCGGGGTGATGTTCACCCTGGTATTGTCGATAGTGACAGCTCAGGAGACCATCAAATTGAATAACCCGTCATTTGAAGATACGCCGCGCGCCGGTGGCCTTGGATTTTCAATTCCCATAAGAGGCTGGCACGATTGTGCACGAGCGGTATATCCTGACCAGTCGCCACCTGATATCCATCCACATCCGGAAGCATGGATGGTGAGTGTCGATGCACAAAACGGAAATACATTTCTGGGTATGGTGGTCAGGGATAATGAGTCGCATGAGTTTATATCACAAGCTCTTGAAGTGCCGCTCAAGGGTGGTCAATGCTATAGTTTTAGCATCTTTCTCGCCCAGTCAGAAACATATATGGGCGTCCGCAACGGTTCTGCCGCTGTGACAAATGCACAAGCACAAGCACTTGATACTTCAGTTTTCTCAAGCCCTTTTATGAAACCTGCCGTCCTGCGTATATGGGGAGGACGGTCGATTTGCTCCAAAGGAGAATTGTTGGGCGTTTCAGCTCCTGTCACAAACAGGGACTGGAAGGAGTACCAGTTCAAGTTTGAGCCAGATTCCTCACTGCGATATATCACACTCGAAGCATTTTACGTGACGCCTGTGCTTTCGGCTTATAATGGACATATCCTTTTGGATCAGGCTTCTGCGATCGTACAGTTGGCATGTGACGAAGAACTTCCTCCAGTCGTGGTGCCACCTGCCGAAGTCGTAGTTGTATTAGTTCCCCCAGAGAAGCCAAAAGTTGATGCGCCACCCCCGCCGCCAAAGCCAGAGCAACCAGTGGAAGAAATTGCCGAAGATCCGAAACCAGTCATTCTTACCGACCTGGATCGTGAAAAGATCGTAGCCGGGCAGAAGATCCGCGTCAAAAGCCTGTACTTCAGAGCCGATTCTTCCCGAATTCGCCCGGAGTCATACCCTGTGCTGGACGAAATCCAAAGATTCCTCATTAAAAATCCAGATGTCATCGTCGAGATCGGTGGCCATACAAGTACAGGACCATCTCATGCATTTTGCGATGCACTGTCGGAGGCCCGTGCCAAAGCTGTTACAGAATACCTTCTGGAAAATGGAGTGGAAATGGCCCAACTATCTTACAAAGGGTACGGCAAGCGATACCCAATCGTCAGAGATGACCAAAAAGACTATAAATCCGCCAGGAAAAAGAACCAACGCGTAGAGATCAAGGTGCTCAGTCTGGATGGGGACTAGGAGTTTAGGAGTGCATTTTCCATCATGCCTTAGCGAAGGTGGGGAATGCACTTCATCACTCTTCCTCATACTTAGCCCGACGTGCGTCATTCCGACGTGCGTCATCCCGGCTATAAGCCCTGATAATCTGCTTCACAAGACGGTGCCGCACCACATCATCTGCATCGAGAAAGACGGTGCCAATTCCGTCGAGGTTGCCAAGGAGGTCGACCGACTTGAATAATCCGGAGCCCTGTGATTTTGGCAGATCAATTTGTGACAAATCACCTGTGATGATACATTTTGCGGATGGTCCGAGTCGTGTGAGAAACATCTTCAACTGTGTTGTGGTGCAGTTTTGAGCCTCGTCGAGTATGATGTACGCGTTGTCCAGTGTGCGGCCGCGCATAAATGCGAGAGGAGCCACTTCTATCACGCGATTATCCATGAAGAATCGGAGCTTTTCAGCAGGAATCATGTCGTCGAGGGCATCGTAAAGCGGACGCAGATAAGGATCTATTTTTTCCTGAAGATCACCGGGGAGGAAGCCGAGGTTCTCTCCGGCTTCAACGGCAGGTCTAGTGAGGATGATCTTTTTAACCTGCCTGTTTTTGAGCGCACTCACAGCAATGGCCACCGCGGTATACGTCTTTCCTGTTCCGGCCGGACCGATGGCAAATACGATGTCCTTCTCCGCACAATAATCGACGAGTTTTCTTTGATTCTCAGTTTTTGCCCTGATAGGTTTGCCACTTGTACCATGCAGGATCACCTGATCATTGCGGGCGCTACTGCCATTGTTAAAAGGCTGATTTCCTGAAAGTAGCTCTTCTACTGTGCTCAGGGGCAGATTGCTGTTTGCCTTCAGATAGCGCACCATCGACTCAAATCGGGCCTTCGCCTTCTGTGTATACTTCTTGTCGCCGTACAATCGCAGCTTGTTGCCACGCGATGTCACCTGAATATCCGGGAAAGCCTTTCTGAGAAGGTTTAATTTAATGTTGTTTTCACCGAAAAGCTCAAGCGGGTCAATTCCATCAACGGTTAAAACGATTTCACTCAATATGATGTGTTTTTAAGTTCGTGTCTGCAATAAATATATAGAAGTTTTGCATAATATAACGACAGTGAGAGTCTCCCGCGATGCAATATTTTGGAACCATTTGATCTCCAATGCTTTATCGACATGAAATGACAAAGAATAATGCATTATACTTGTGAATTGAAATGCAATTATTTTTACGTGAATTTTAAACGGATCAATAAGCCCGGGAAGTACGCATGTCAATCATAACGCTTACATCTGATTACGGCACGATAGACCATTATGTCGCAGCACTCAAGGGGAATCTCCTGTCGAAAAACCCCAGCCTGACAATCGTCGATGTGAGCCATCAGATAGGCAGCTTTGATATCGTTCAGGCAGCTTTCGTTCTCAGGCATGCATATCCTGCGTTTCCTGAAGGTACGATACACTGTGTGCTGGTACACAATCGAACGGATGAACAGCGCCTCCTTGTCTTCAGGCACAATAAGCACATCTTCCTCGTACCCGACAATGGGATTGCGACGCTCATGTTTGATGAGATTAAAGACTGCTATGCTGTTCCATCGGAGAATGGGCATATCAATTGGCAGCAGCGAGTGGCCGACTGTGTCAATGTCCTGAAGAACGGAGCGGAGATAGCGTCAATTGGTGAGCCGGCAGGCGAGATCGAGCGGCGCATACACCTCAATCCCGTCGTCACAAACGCATTTATCAGGGGATCGGCCATCTACATAGATAACTATGACAATGTGGTTTTTAACATTCGGAGAGAGTTGTTTGAATCAGTAAGCCAGGGGCGCGACTTCAAATTGTACTACAAGCGGCACGATCCGGTAGTTGAGATACACAAGGACTACTACAATGTGCCCGTGGGAGATGTCGTTTGCAGATTCAATGACCGGGGGTTTCTTGAGCTCGGGATCAATATGGGCCGGGCAGCATCCCTCTTGGGCATCAAAATCGATGATACCGTTCAGGTACACTTCGACGAATAAACAGGAAACACCTACACATAATAAGTATGATCAAACGGATAGTAAAAATGGTGTTTCGCACAGACGCAACTGATGCGTTTTTACATATTTTCGAGAAGAATTGTGAAAAGATCAGGGCCGCTGACGGCTGCATTTCCCTGGAGCTCGTACAGAGTATCGATGACCCGTGTATCTTTTTTACGGTAAGTACTTGGGAGGACAATGCCGCACTTGACGCGTACAGGAATTCTGATGTATTTCGAAGTACCTGGGTCGCCACGAAAGCCCTGTTTGACGATAAGCCAGTGGCGTGGAGTACGGAGTCCAAAAGATTGCTTGGGCCGTGAAATGCGGGGCGAAATTGCGATTGTGCCTTTGACTGAAAGAGAATACAGATTTGCAGGAAATAGATAAAACCATATTATTCGGAAGCGCCACTCATGCACTCGGCGATTGGTTTCAAACGCACGCATACAGCTCGATACTCATCCTGTGCGATGAAAACACATTTCGCGATTGCTGGCCAAAAATTGAACATGCAGACTGGCCGACGCAACCATCGGTGATTGTCATTCCTTCAGGAGAGCTCGCAAAGAATCTGAAAACCTGCGAAACAGTCTGGGATGCATTTGTGGCACATGCTGCAGATCGCAGCAGCCTTCTCATCAATCTCGGTGGAGGCGTGGTGACTGATCTGGGCGGGTTTTGTGCAGCTTCGTTTATGCGTGGCATACATTTTCTGCATATCCCCACTACTGTGCTCGCCATGACTGATGCGGCGATAGGCGGGAAGCACGGTGTCGATTTCAGGATGTACAAGAACTATATTGGGACGTTTGCTGAGCCTGAGTGCATATTGATCGACAGCACATTTATTGATACGCTGGATGGGCGTGAAGTGAGAAGTGGTTTGGCAGAGGTCGCCAAGCATGGATTTATCGGAGACCCTGAGCTGATCGACATGCTGCCTAGGCAAGAAGGATACGCGACATTGGATTGGAATCAGATATTGCGCAGGTCGATTGCGGTCAAATTGGGATTTGTCGAGGATGACAGGTATGACAAGGGTTTGAGGGCCGCACTCAATTTTGGTCACACGATTGGTCATGCCATCGAGACGCATCAGCTGGCGACAGAGACACCACTCAGACACGGAGAGGCAGTCGCATTGGGGATGCTTGTGGAAGCAGCAATTTCAGCATCGCAGCTTGGACTTCCGCAAGAGGACTGCGCGATGATAGAAAGTACAATCGGAGCGCTGTTTCCTGCGTTGGTACTCCCTGAGATACCAGCGGAGAAATTGCAAAATTTGATCTCAAAGGACAAGAAGAAAAGCGGTGCCGACGTTTTGTTTGCGTTGCTCGCAGCGATAGGTGAGCCCGTTGTGGGGCAGAAAGTAGCGTCAAGTATCGTAAATGAAGCATATTTGCATTACAATAGTTAATCATGTATCTGGTCTGACACGGGCTTGATGTATCGCATATGGCAGTAATAAAAAAGGGAGGAGGAAAGCACCGTGCCGGATCCGGTTGGATACGGCTCATGTGGCTTGGGGCAATACTGGTTGTCACAGCGGCACTCGTGTTTTTTATCGCCTTGTCCAATACTGACTTGCCCGATTTTCAACAATTGGAAAATCC
>QMOR01000216.1 GCA_003648285.1 Bacteroidota bacterium | reverse complement strand
GCTACAAAGTCGACGCCTGAAGTTGTTGTGTTTATTGCATTTGTGAAAAATTGTGCAGACCCTGCTCCCAGAGGTGTGAGTATATCTCCGGCAGGTTGCCCGTTTGCTAGTTCCTCATCAGGGCCAAATCGCCCGGAAAGAACAATGCGGTCATCAATCTTGATGTTGTAATAGTCGACTGCAATCGAAAAACGCCCAAAGCCTGCCGTAGCTCCAATACTGAAATTATTTGAAGTCTCAGCAGTGAGAGGCTTGATACCAAACGCTTTTGTCACGTTGCTCTCATTGTTGAAAGTTCCAACCTGAACAGCTACTTGTTCCCCGTCAACATCAACGAATTGCGTACTCAGGTTGTTAAAGTAAACCTGCTGCAGAGATGGCGCTCTGAACCCTGTGCTGTAGGATGAACGCGCCGTAATATTATCGGTGATCTTGTATCTGGCGGCGAGTTTGAATGAAAAATTATCACCGAAATCAGAGAAGTTTTCATAGCGACCGGCCACGGTTACAAGGAAGGCATCAGTGAAATCGAATTCTAAATCTCCATATGCGGCAAAACTGTTTCTGTCTTTAGTAAGCGCATTCTGCGGCTGGAAACCCGGGAATACCTGGATACCTGCAGCACCTGCGACCAGAGTGGTGTCCCCATCAATGATCCAGACATTCTCAACCCCTCCGTTTACATATGACGTGGGCTCTCCAGCCTCGATTTGGTAGTTTTCAAACCGCATCTCGCCTCCAAAAGCGACATTGATAGGGATATTCCCTTCAAACCGCCTGTTAAAATCAAGATTGGTTGTGTTTTGGCTATACTCGAACCCCCCGGCATAAGCCTGTCTGGGACTCACGGCACCCAAAGAAGCATTGAGAGAGTTTTTGATGGTAAAATCGAACCGGTTTGATCCCCTGGTTTGTGACAAGTCAGCATGCCATCCATTGATATCTCCCCGTGCACCAATGATAAAGGAGTTGTCAGTGATAGCGCTATTGATCTGCGGTGAGAATCCCTGAGGTAGAACCTGTGGAACTACCTTAACCTGCTGTGACGGAAAACGGTAAAATCCGCGTGACAATCCATCCCTGTAATTCCAACCCAGTGTGCCGTAGAGTTCCGCACCGCTTGAATTTAGTGGCAGTGAAGCATTGAGAAACGCTCCCATGTCCCGGAGCTTTGAATTGCCAATCTCCATGACCTGGTTTTCCGCAAATCCAGTCTCTTCGCGGACCTGTGCAAAAAACTCATCCCTCGACATAGCATTCTCGTACCCGTCGGGATAGATAGACCCGGTGTAATTTCCGGATCTGTTTGTCGATTGTCTGTCCATATACTCGGCAGTCACGTTGACGAATCCGCCATTCTTACCAAGATCAAATCCGAAATTTGTCCCAATTGCATAAGTAGCTCCATCGCTGTTGAATGTCGGGATCAATTCCTCAGGAACATTTCCCGCACTATTTCCAGGTCCGTCAAATGTATTTGGTGAAGCAAATCCGGCTTGAAAATCTACTGAAGCCTGATTGACATCATCTTTAAGGACAATATTGATAACCCCTGCAATGGCATCAGAGCCGTATTGTGCAGCAGCACCGTCGCGCAGGATTTCAATTCTTTTGATCGCTGATTTTGGAATGGCGTTCAGGTCAGTACCTACTGTACCCCGGCCGACTGTCCCGTTTACGTTAACAAGCGAACTGGTATGTCGTCTTTTTCCGTTCACAAGGACAAGGACCTGATCCGGTCCGAGCCCCCTGAGTGTTGCAGGATCAATGTGATCCGTACCATCGGAAATCGTCTGGGGTGTGGAGTGAAATGATGGTGCCACAAGTTGAAGCATTCCTGTCACGTTGACCTGAGATGATGCCCTGATCTGTTTTGCACCGATGACATCCACGGGTACAGCCGTCTCCAATTGGGTCCGGGGCTTACCCCTTGATCCAATGACAACGACCTCATCAACATAGATACCTTTGGAAAGCTGGAAATCGACCAGGTAGTCTGTCCCTGCCACGATAGTGATGCTAATACGGACATTTGCAGAGCCGACGTAGCTTGCTTCCAGAACGTATTCACCAGGTTCGAGTAATAATTCATAATTACCGTCCAGATCTGAAGTGGTTCCGAGTCCAGATCCCTCAACTTTCACTGTTGCCCCGATCACAGGACCATCCTCATCTGTGACAACACCTCTTACAGTGCCTTGTTGGGCAGCTAGACTGGTCGAAAAAAGTAAAAGAAGAGTCAATAAAGTCAGGTTTCTGGTGGCTAAGTAGTTTTGTTTTCTCTTGTAGTTGTGTTTCATAAGTGTGATTTCAAGTGTGTAAGTATTTTCAAATGTGTAAGTATTCTCTCTAATTCATTCAAATTGGCATAGCATCAAGCCTTGACACTACCGAAAAGCAAAGGGCTGAACATCAATTTGAACCAGAAAAATTTAGAATGCTAATGCATAAGCGTGTTGCACAATATACATAACTTGCACCAATTCAGGGAATTAAGCATCATTTATTTGATGTATGCAATTGAAGTTTGATGTATGCAATTAAGCGCTCGCAGTTTAACAGGTTAAACAATCGAACATTGTTACAGTGTATGAATTGCCAAATGAGATCAGTTGAGGTAATGACTATCTTTGCCGCCCAATGAATGAGCAGAACAGCCTGAAACTGAAACTCGAACTGATGTGGTGGGTATTCACCGCGATTCTGGCAGCGGCGGTCCTGGCACCGATATACCTGAACAACATCACCTTCCCGTTCTACGTGACCAACATCGTGTTTATAGTTGTATTTGTAACTGTCACACGATATGTGTTTTTACTGAAACACACGTGGCTGGTGCAGATGAAGTGGCTAAAAATAGCATTAGTCGTGGGCAGCGTTATCGTCATATTTGTGCTCTCTACAAGTATGATCGACTTCAATAACTATCTGGATGAAGTGGGGTTGCAGGAGGTCGTCCAGAAATTGCCCGCGGACAAACAGTTCCCCATGATCCGGTACATGCAGCGTGAAGTGATTTTCTTCGGCGTGGGTGGAATCGTGGCAATGATGATACTACCGGTCAGGATGTTAATTTCTTTAAGACGCATGCGCCAGACAATAACTTAAGTATAAGATACATTTGGTATGAGGTAAACGTATACTAGGTGTCAATATTGATACGAACACTTATAAGCACTAAAGATGAAACCCAAATCATTACTCAAACCCATTCTGGTAATCTTTACAATTGCGATCACGGTATGCTTCATGGACGTGTCTGCACAGGATGTGATTATTTTAAAAACAGGTAAAAAAGTCGAAGCGAAAATTATCGAAATCAATGATGTAGAGGTCAAATATCGGGAGTACAACGATCCGGATGGTATCATTTTTACAATGTCACGGGGCAAGATTCGCGAAATTCGCTACGAGACGGGTCGCCGTGAAAAGGAAGTACCGGAAGAAATGGATGAGGCATATTATGTAGATGATGGCAAACAAGCCATTAAACTCAATTTTTTCGCACTCGCTGGCGCAACGACAATATTACTTTATGAGTACGGATTGAATCCTGGATCAAGTCTGGAAGCAGCCCTTAAAATCAATGGGCTGGGATTTAATAATGACGAAGGAAAGTCGGGATTTGGAATTGATATTGGGTATAAGGTAAAAATGGGATCCCTCTTTCGCAAGCGAGACTCATACCGTCCTAAGCATTTTCTGGCGGGAGGATACTTTAAACCCGTACTTGGATTTAACCATGTGAATTTTGATGATGGGTATAGCTATAATAAATATACCTATGTACATTTTGGATTTGATTTTGGCGTTCAATGGATACTGCGCAATGCAGTCGCCCTCGACCTTTTCCTGGGGTGGCATTATTATGGTGGAAGTTTTGATGATAAATATAGTGGTGACACAGGAAGCGGTGGAGATATAAGCGATGGAAATCTATTTGGAGCATCGAATTCAGCTGTGAGTTTAGGTATGAATATTGGGGGTGTGTTTGGGAAAAGCCGACCAGATAAAAAGAAGAAAGGAAGGAGGTAAATTTGCGTTGGGTAGGTGCCGGTGGCCGGATGTGGGGGTAATTGAGAATGGATAGTTGATAATTGAGAATTTTAAATTGGGGCTCTGTTGAATTGTGCATTCATTTAAAATAAAATTGCAAGACAAATGACACAAAAAGAAGAATTTGATGCATATCGCGCGAAGATGAATGACAAGATTATCGCGCAGAACAATAAGGTCATCAACCGCTTCTTTAGCCTCGATAATCAGACCTATAAAGACGGTGCACTTTCTGCCAAAACCAAGGAAATGCTGGGGTTAGTGGCTTCACTTGTGCTGAGGTGCGACGACTGTATCAAATATCACCTTGATAAATGCCATCAATTGGGTGTGACCAATGATGAAGTATACGAGATACTCGCTGTCGGAAATGTAGTGGGAGGAAGTATCTGCATTCCGCATATGAGACGTGGGGTGGAATACTGGGACGCGCTTTGAATGGATATCTGGCTATGGATGTTAGATTGTAGGAGAGGTATGATTTCTGATATTTGACGTATGAGTTTTGATGTGTTGCCCCCTCACGAAAAAAGTATAGCCAATCAAGTTAATGAATGACTGCGCTTTGCAAGCGACATTATGTCGCGGTAAAATCTATTTCCCCTTGATAATTGAGCTTGAGTTTGATAATTGAACTCTCACCTCCTCAGCCTGCCAATCGTGATCAGCCTCAAAAAATTCATCCCTTCTTTCCCCAATACGGATAGCGGCATCTTCGAAATCTCAATGGTATCCCGCATGTCACTCTCCACAGGGAGTACCACAATATTTTTGTCACGTGAGCACAAATAGACAAATTCGAGGTCGAAGAGGTACCGCTCTATCGTGGTAGCCAGAAAGTGATTCCTGGCTTTTTTATTGAACACCTTCAGGCCGCCTTGTGTATCACTCGTCTTGAGACCCAGAAGCGTGCGATTGAGAGACCGAAGGGACTTGGAAAGGTATCGCCGCCTTGAAGGAAGACGTTGGTAATACGATTCATTGCGTACCGCCACACACAGATCGGCCTTGCCATCGATGATTTGCCTCAGGCAATCCAGCATGCTTTCCATTTTATAAGGCAGGTCGATATCTGTATAAAGGATGATGTCGCTCGTGGTTTTTGCCACGCCCTGGCGCAATGCATATCCCTTGCCACGGTTTTGTGTGTAAGAAATCCAATCAAAACCGGGTAAGGCTTTTCTCAAGCGGTCAGCGTCTTCGTCACTTACTACACGGGAGGAGCCATCATTTACCACGGTACAATGAAAATGATAATCGGACAGACTCGATTGAATTTCTCCGACCCTTTCAATGACAGTATCCACCCAATCTTCAAGAGGGTTGTAACAGGGCAGAACGATGTCTATGGTTGGCTTGCTCAAAATGTATGCGAAAATAGAATGATCTCGCGAGGTTTTGCCTATCCAAAGTCTAGTTTTAAGAGACTTTCTCCGTCAGAACAAATGAAAGAAATTCGTATATATTGGTAGATTTGCCACCCCGATGAGCGATACCTCCTATTTAAACGAACTCAACGACGTACAGCAACGTGCGGTAACCCATATGAATGGGCCACTGATGGTGATTGCAGGGCCTGGTTCGGGCAAGACTCGTGTACTGACATATCGCGTGGCACATCTCATACATGAGGGTGTGCGCCCGTCCAAGATTCTTTCGCTGACATTTACGAATAAGGCGGCACGTGAGATGAAGGATCGCATTCAAAAAGTCGTGGGCCCGGACGCCAACAGGGTGTGGGCTGGCACCTTTCACTCGATATTTGCACGCATTCTTCGCGTCGAGGCACCGAAAATTGGTTACCCGGCAGATTTTACAATTTATGACCGCGATGATTCGAAAAGCCTGGTCAATGATATCGTCAAGCGACTCAAGCTCGACAAGAAAGTATACAATGCCTCAAGTCTGCTGTCGCGCATCTCTTC
>QMOR01000215.1 GCA_003648285.1 Bacteroidota bacterium | reverse complement strand
TGATTTGAAGATCTACTTGTATGTGACCAGATTAGATGTTTCAGGTGATACAATATGGGAGAGAAACTACGGGGATATTGGGATCTATCACCGAATGGGAAACATGATTTCAGTTGATGATAATACATTTATCATTGGTGCCTGGAAAACCAAGGATATCGTGGCAGGTTTATTTTGGACGCAACCGTGGTTTTTTTGTATCGACAGTCTGGGAGAAGTCAAATGGGAATGGTTTGGCGAGCGCGACATCAAGGCTGGCATAGTGGATGACTTTGTCCTTACACTGGACGGTGGGATTGTGTTCCTGAATACTTTTGTTGATTCTATCCTGATAAGTGGAGGTACTGATCTAGGCAACAAGCGCGCGCGGTTGATTAAACTTGACTCTAGTCAAAACGAGGTATGGTCCACAATTGTTGGGAAACCTACATTCATACTAAATGATCTCGCCAATTTGGTAGTAACAGCGGACGGTGATTTCATTGCTACAGGAAAGTACGTGCCAATAGAACCAGGGGAGACAGGTACTGCTATGGTCAACTGGACGACCAAATTTTCTTCCGAAGGTGAGGTGCTATGGGAACGTTTCGATTCTACCATCTGGACGCCTGAACGGGGTGTGTGGAATGATCCATCTGACGTGACACTATTGTCATCAGGTAGCATCGTGATATGCGGCACGGCTTCTCGACTGTTCGGACCTGATAGCGGTGATCGCGGTTACATTATCAAGCTTGACAAAAATGGCTGCATGGAAGAAGGGTGCGAACTCGGTCCGATAACCCGGGTAGACGTACCGTATGATCAGAATCTTGAGGTGCTCATCTTTCCGAACCCAGCGTCAGAGTCGGCCACTGTTGAGTTTTCCGGGCGTGGGAGCATCATTTTGTTCGATATACAGGGCAGATTGATGCAGTCTATAATTGATGCCACAGATCAGGCCACACTCGATTTGAATTCATTGCTGCCAGGCACGTATTTCGTTCGTGTTGTGACAGATGTGGGGTGGACAGTGCGGACACTGGTTAAGCCGCGTTAGATTCTCCATTTATTGTGATAAGCACAAGAATGTTCTGGCAAAAATTAAATTAATAAATTTCCAATTTCAACGCATCCAGAGCCATCTCCGCAAGCTCCGTCCATTCCACTTCTGCTACTTCTGTGATCAACCTCTACAATAACCCGTTAAATATTTTGGGCATCACACCTAATCAATCCTCTGGACATATTACTTTTACAATCCTGGATAATACAACGATGAAATTAGGTCGGATTATAACTGTACTATGCTTTACCATTCTATCCACGAGTTGGTGTGTTTCACAAACAGGGTTCTATGAGACCTATAAATATCGGGACACAGCATTATGGACAGAGTTTTTTAGCATACTCAATGACAACGACACACTAGTTGTGCACGGACTTTCGGTTGATGAAAACGGCGATCAGGGTCTACTGATTACTTTTCTGGATACGCTAGGAAATATCCTCGAGCAGAAATTTCATGCTGACAGCATTCTACTTCCTCCTTTTACGGCAGAGGAGAACTATGATATTGTAAAAACTCCAGATGGGGGGTACGCTGTTGTAGGAGAATCGGAGTTTGTTTCTGTACTCATAAAATTGAATAAGCAAGGTGATATTGAATGGCTGCGTCGATATTCTGTCGGCCCTGAGGCAACAGTTTCATTATTTCACAGATTAATAAGCTTGCCAGACGGGTATCTTATGGCTGGGTTCAAACAATGGAAATCTGATTTTAAGATCTACTTGTATGTGACCAGATTGGATATTGCGGGTGATACTCTATGGGAAAGAAGCTATGGGGATATTGGGATCTATCACCAAATGGGAAATGTGGTCTCGGTTGACAACAATACATTTATCATTGGCGCCTGGAAAACCAAGGACCTCGTACAGGGTGTATTTTGGACGCAACCGTGGTTTTTTTGTATCGACAGTCTGGGAGAGGTCAAATGGGAGTGGTTTGGAGTGCGCGACATCAAGGCTGGCATAGTGGATGACTTTGTGCTTACACTGGACGGCGGGATTGTGTTCCTGAATACTTTTGTTGATTCGGTAGTAAACATCGGAACTGATATTGGATTTACTCGAGCACGAATAGTTAAACTTAACGCAAACAGAATGGAAGTGTGGTCTACAGTATTGGGACTACCAACCACGATTGTGAACGGCCTTTCTGACCTCGCGATAACGACTGAGGGAGATTTTATAGCCACTGGCAAATATGCTCCAATAGAAGTAGGGGGGTCGGGTACTGCTCTTGTCAACTGGACAGCCAAGGTTTCATCAGAAGGAGATGTGACATGGGAGCGCTTTGACTCCACAATATGGACGCCCGACAAGGGTGTTCTGAACGATCCGTCAGGTATTACACTTTTATCATCTGGCAGTATTGTAATATGCGGAACTGTTGAGCGTATTCATGGACCAGATAGTGGAGATCGTGGATACATTATTAAACTTGACAAAAATGGCTGCATGGAAGAAGGGTGCGAGCTAGGTCCGATAACCCGGGTAGACGTACCGTATGATCAGAATCTTGAGGTGCTCATCTATCCGAACCCAGCATCAGAGTCGGCCACTGTTGAGTTTTCCGGGCGTGGGAGCATTATTTTGTTCGATATACAGGGCAGATTGATGCAGTCTATAATTGATGCCACGGATCAGGCCACACTCGATTTGAGTTTATTGCTGCCCGGCACTTATTTCGTTCGTGTTGTGACAGATGCGGGGTGGACAGTGCGGAAGATAATCAAGGGATAAGGACTAGAGGTAATTGCATCACATTGGAGTTTGGCATCATTGGTAGATTCAACTTTATATCTACTGTCTGCCAGATACTATTGATTGATCTCCTCCTGAAAATACTGCAGTGCTCTACTCAGGTTTGTTTGGGCAATTTCCGACAAGCCAATCTTGAGGTCCCACTCGTGGCCTTCGATCATCAATATATATGCCTTTGGTGTAGCATCGTACAGCTCCTTGCACAATCCCACTATCGCACCGGGCAAAAGAGCGTGCGTGCTATAGCTGTGCTCAATATGTGGATCTACCAACTCGCATCGCATACCCCGATCGACACGTCCGGAGTGGGCATCGACAAACAAGACCTGGTCATATGCCGATATCAGGTCTGCGTCTTCTATCTGCAACTGATACCTCAATACAATATCTCCGCGATACAATTCAGACTCCTCGACCGATTCAGAAAATGCCCATCCGAGGCCGTCATCCGAGCGACCACTGTTGCCAATACCTATGATCAGTGATTTGCAGTCTGCAAAATCCGATATCATCCTATTCTGTGTTTGACCCGTCGCTGCCATCGTATGGATATTTAGTCTCTCACGTATTCTTTTACCAAAGTCTCCTCATGATCGTAGACAGACAATTTAAGCGGCATCTGTCCCATGGCGTGTGTCGCACAACTCAGGCATGGATCATATGCGCGTATCGCCACCTCGACCTGGTTGAGCATACCCTCGGTGATCTCTTTCTGCTTATCAAGGACATTTTGTGCGACCCACCGGACAGCCCGGTTCATTGCCTCGTTGTTATGTGTCGTGGAGACAATCAGGTTGCACTTTGTAATCATGCTCTTCTCATCCACTTCGTAATGGTGGATCAAGGTGCCACGAGGCGCCTCTATGATGCCTATTCCCTCGCTTCTCTGCTCGCCTTTGCGAAGCAAGTCGGTGCCCAATACCAAGGGATCATGGAGCAAATCATGCATGAGCTCAGCACAGTGCAGCATTTCAATAAGACGCGCCCAGTGGGAGTGCATTGTGCGTCCATTCGGACGACCATTTGTATACGCTTTAAATACCTCAAGTTCTTGCTGTGCCCTTGGAGTGCTGATTCTATCGCACACATTGAGCCTGGCGAGCGGTCCCACCCTGTTCCAACCATCTTCCCTTCCCAGGTGTGTCAGGTATGGAAACTTCATATACGACCACTTCTCGACTGCCTCCGTAAAATACTTGATATAGTCGTCTGTCGGCACATCGTTTAGCGTGATATTCCCTTTTGCATCTATGGCCCTCAACCGACCGTCATAAAAGTCGAGATCTCCTTCCGGAGTGACCATGCCGAGATAACCTGACGTGTAGGCTGCAAACTTATCCAGCCATAGATGATTTTTCTCATGATACCCTTTGATAAAGTCCACCATGCTCTGTGACCATTCAATCAATGTGTCTACCGAAGGTGTATCATTCTCTTCAAGAAAATAATCTCTTTCCTCCTTGGTAAACGATTTGTGAACGCCACCAGGAACAGCTGATATTCCATGTATTTTCTTTCCAGCCAATGCCTTGATCAATTCCTGACCAAATTTTCGCATCAATATGCCTTTGCGCGCAATCTCCTTATGATCAATCGCCACCTGCACCACACTGCGTTTTTCGCGAGGGGCGTCAACTCCAAACAGCAAATCGGGAGATGCCAGATAGAAAAAATGCAACGCATGGGACTGAAAAATCTGGGCATAGTGCAGCAATCTTCTCAACCTTGAGGCTACAGGTGAAAGATCTTCGGGATCGATCCCGACAATCTGATCAATCGCCTTTGCCGCTGCGAGATGGTGACTCACAGGACAAATTCCACATAACCTCTGCACCAATACAGGTGCTTCCCAGTAGGGATGGCCCTGGATGAATCGCTCGAAGCCGCGAAACTCCACGATGTGAAAAAACGCATCATTTACATTCCCATTTTCATCGAGATGCACAGTCACTTTCCCATGACCTTCGACACGTGTTACAGGATCAATAATTATCTTCCTCGCCTTACCCATGATTAGTCATATTTAAATTCAGAATACAACACAGAATACTGCTCTCCCCACAAAATGCTCTGTACCGCCTTCCAGATATGCAACGCCGATGGCGGACATCCAGGAATAAAATGGTCTATCTCAACAATTTCATTACACGCATATACTTTGTCCAAAATCTTTGGAAGATCCTCATGGTACGGCACGATGTACTCTCCATTCTCAGTTGTCGTACTATTCAGATAGGCCTCCTCAAGGCATTCTTGCAGTGGTATCGTATTGCGCATTGCAGGCAGACCACCCCAGATCGAGCACTCACCGAATGCCACAAGCACATCGCATTTTTTTCTAAATTCACGAAGGACAGCAACATTTTCTGAATTACAACAGCCTCCCTCGATCAATCCCACATCACATCGTTTGGTAAATTCCTTGATGTCATTGAGCGGTGTTTTATTGAATTCTACAAATTCAATAATATCAAGCAAGCCCAGGTCGATATCCAGCAATGACATATGGCATCCGAAACATCCAGCAAGCGAAATAGTAGCAATGACCTTTTTCTTCCTGGGTTTTGGAGGTAGCATTTTCGCTTTTGCCCCTTCTTCCTTCTGCTCGGGAGGCCATACGGAATTGTCATAGAGCCTGTCTCCGAACGGGCGCGCCATACTTTCACCACGAACAAGAATAGATCCGGTGGGGCACAAGTTCATCGCTGCGACAGCCTGTTCCCTGCTCAACCGTTTTTCCTGGGCGTAGTCTATGCCCACAACGGTTTGATTTCCTCTGTTCATAAAAGAGAAGACAGATTGTCCATCATCAGTTTTGACCTCGTGCACACAACGCTGGCATTTTACACATCTGTTGTGTTCGATCACCATGCGCTTCGGTTCGAAGTCAATGATGCGATCCTTAAACAAGTGTGGAAATCTCGATCGGGTAATCCCCATTTCATATCCCATATGTTGCAAATCACAATTCCCGCTTTTTTCACAGGATGCACAGAAGTGATTGCCTTCGGCAAACATCATTTCGACAATTGCCTGGCGCGTATTGCAAAGCATATCAGATTTAACCGTGACATTCATGCCATCGCGGACTTTTTCCATACAGGCAGGGCCTGTCTGACCGTCGATGTCACAGGTACATACACGGCACGTTCCAAGTGCTGGATCGATATGCTCAAAATAGCAGAGTGACGGGATAAATATATTGTGTTCTCTTGCGACCTTCACAAGATT
>QMOR01000214.1 GCA_003648285.1 Bacteroidota bacterium | reverse complement strand
GCAAAGATGGTCAGTGAATCACCCTTTTGAATGATCACATTGCCGTAAGCATATACTTCCTTTTCATTCACAACAACCGCCGAATCGCAATACATAAATGTACCTCTCTGAGACAATTCGACATTGCCACTTAAAAACTGGTATTGCACCGTGTCATCTGTCTTACCACTCAGCCTGTCCGCAAAATCGATATGTATCGTCCGCGGCTGTGAGATTGTATCCCCTGCCTCTATTACCTGAGGCACTGTATCTCTTGCCGCAGGTACAGCCTGTGCATTTGCGCAGAGAGCATGGAGCGTGATGATACACACTGCATATACTATCCGAATCCCGGTCTGACCTGCTACACCTGTTATCATAAGTTTAATGGCGTTATCTCCTCCTTCACCATCCGATTGGGAAACACCGATTTAATGCGCCTTCCTTCTAAACGCACAAGTACTTCATTCTGCACACAAATCACATTTATAATTGATTTTTTCTGTACTCTTCTTGCCATGATGCCTCACTGAATGGATTCGAAATCACGGAGATCGCCCCGGGATTTTTCATTAATTTGGTGCCCACACAAGGTAAAATCGATTCGATCAATGATACAAAGAATTCAAACAATCTTTCTCTTACTGGCTGCAGGGGCTTTAGGTAGTCTATTTGTCTTGCCGTTTGCCACAACGCCTGAAGTTGAGGCCCAGGGTATTTTCACGGACGCTGTTTTCAATCTTTACGACAACGTCGGTTTGCTGTTGCTGACAGGTCTGGGAATTCTGGCTGCACTTGTTTCTCTATTTTCATATAAGAACCGGGTTCGGCAGATGCGTTTCAGCTATTTTGGAGTGGTAGTTTCTGTCCTTATTCCAGTTGTCGCCTTCCTGTACTTTACGAGCCAGGTTGAAATGATGGATGAGGCACAGCACACGGCTGATGCCCTTGGAATGATAGCACCCTTTGTCGCCCTGATTTTGTTTCTGGCGGCAACGCGCTACATAAAAAAGGATGAAAAACTGGTGCGTTCTATGGACAGGTTGAGATAGACCGGGCGTACAGCCCATAAAAAAAGCCGCTCAGATATTGAACGGCTATTTTTTATTGCTTTAGCAAGATCATTGAGGGCGTTTTTTCGCCGAATAGTTGACCTTGAGCTGATTAGATTTTCTCAACTGTGTTTTGATGTCCTGCACAATCCCCATTGTCACCCTCCCATCGATCTTCAACGAAGAGGTAATACTTGGGCGTTGATTTTCAGAAACCCTGATTCTGTGTTTTTCAAGAAAGATCGGAATATCTGCAATGGTAGAAATTTTATCTCCCAATTGCAATCTTGGTGCAGTCCCGTACAGGTCCTGATACCGTATGATTGGCTTACCGATCAACAGATAATTCACAAGTGATTTCTTTTCTAGCTTGGTAAGCTCAGTCGCATAAGGTGTAGTAATGCTCAATTTGAGTTCAGCATCCCTCATCACTGTAACTACCATAAAAAAGAACAACAACATGAACACAATATCCGGCAAAGAGGCTGTGTTTACCTTTGGGCTGCCTTTACCAGTTTTTCGTTTAAATTTTGACATACCGGGTATTTTAAATCAATTTTCCTCTCCAAAAGAGGTTGGCTCAGCCTCGGACAAGATTAAGGGAATATCATTGCGTATGGCTTTTCTCTCAGAAACGGAGCACACATCATATGCTTTCCCATAACGCTTCAAAGCCTCATCGTGACGGAGTTCTGCATAGGCCCCCTGCAATTCATTGTAGACGGAGAGATATGTTTCATAGCTCGTGCCCCTGTCATTTTTCAGAGATATAATGGCCTTCCTCGGATTTTCAGAAAGATTGGTAAGTCTCTGAGGATTAGAGATAAACTCCTTTGTCCTTTCCCTGAGATTGTCAATTTCTGTTGGTTCACCCCTTACGAGTAACTGATTAGAGGCATTTACCAGAACTGAAAAAACGTTCCTTTCCTTCAGTCTTGTAATGTCCGGTTTCTCATCGGACCATGGTGGCAGTTTTACCAAAATCCCTTTGTCTTCAGCCATAGTGGTCGTGACCAGGAAAAAGATCAAAAGCAAGAAGGCGATGTCTGCCATCGATCCTGCGTTGATCTCATTGTCCATTCTATCTTTTGCACTGATACGGGCCATTATTTGAATACGTTTCTGATTTCAGAAAAAATAAATACGAATATTGTCGCACCAAAAATGATCAACGTTGTCCAGAGTGCACCAGTGATCCAATTACTCACATCACCACTTAGCTTGCCGGCCTGAATATCCTCATATATCGGTCCGGCAGTTTCAGTGGTTGCTGTTGAATAAAATATCAGAAACATTCCAATGATAACGACCAGTCCAAGAATCGACTGAATAGCTCCCTTCGGATTCATTATCACTTGGTACACACCAAATAAAATAGCTGTTGCAAATGCAACAATTGTGAGGATTACACCCCCACTGATAGCTACATTAAAGATGTCTGTCGTGTCCTGCTGATCTTCCGGTAGCATATTGTACCCATCCAGACCACCCAGTATCGACAGGATGCCTATGGCAGCGACGACTGCACCAAGCCCGAAAGCCATCGCAGTCCCGTGTTTTGTTAAAAACTTATACATAGTATCGCTTTATTACCGGTTACTTATTAAAAGTATTATTTCTGGTCATCACTTCGACCAAGCCTATTGAGGCATCTTCCATACGATTGACAATACCGTCAATTTTCGATACGATGTAATTATAAAAAATCTGCAAAATGATCGCAACGATAAGTCCGAATACTGTGGTCAACAAGGCAACCTTGATACCTCCGGCAACAACTGCAGGTGACAAATCACCTACTGCCTCAATCCGGTTAAAGGCTTCAATCATACCGATTACCGTACCCATAAACCCGAGCATCGGTGCAATGGCGATAAACAATGAAATCCAGATCAGGCCTTTTTCGAGAAGTCCCATTTGCACACTACCGTAAGAGACAATTGCCTTTTCAGAGGCTTCAGGTCCATTAGGCGCATGACGCAATCCTTCAAACAAAATACTGGCAGTTGGTCCAGGAGTTGAACGAGCGACTTCCATCGCGCCATCCAAATCGCCGTCGACCAGCTTATCTTCAATTTTACTGAGCAACTTGTCAGTATTCGTAGTTGCAATGTTGAGAGTGATGATTCGCTCAATGCAGAAGGCAAGACCCAGTATCAAGGTAACGAGTACAAAACTCATGAAGACCCAGTTACCATCAATAAAGTTTTGCTTCAAAACTTGAAAGGCTCCAGTCGGAGCCGCATCTCCCTGCGCGGCTAAATCTATAGCACCTGTGGTAAAAGCTACCACGAGGACTCCGGTGAGCACAAGCAATTTTCGCATAGTCAGTTATTTTTTACTGTTTGGATAATGAAAATGATAGCGTTAAAAATATGAATTCTTCCCAAAGTTTGTACAGTCCAATGAAATTTTATCCTAACATCTTCTTCAGAATCATTCCACATTTCAAACTTCTCTCTGCTTCCGAACATTGAATAGTGTGTAAATCACACACTTTTATAAGAGTTTACAGGATTTTGATTCGATACCCACCGCTCAAATTATTTTTTAACAATTTTCTTACTTCCCTCCACTCTTGTGTATAAATGCCCATTTGAGAGAATTTGGCGTATGCCTTCGTGACATTTAAGATAATCTTCACGAATCTTGAAGATTGACATTTTAGATGTGCCATAAAATCTCATGATTTGGGATTGCCTACGGCGATCCCTTGTGGGAGGTCCTGCAAACATCATGCAGCCTGCTCCTTCGGAGTTTGGCTGTTGTCTTTCATGGACTTACAAGCTAGCTTGACGCGCATAAAAAACAACAGCCCACGCCACTTTGTGGCGCAGGCTGCATGATGTTTGCGGAGAGTGGGGGATTCGAACCCCCGATACCCTTTTGGAGTATACACGCTTTCCAAGCGTGCGCCTTAAGCCACTCGGCCAACTCTCCTTTAATCTTCCGGACCAATACACTCCTGTCTTAACAGGCCAGATCTGAAAGGGCGACAAAAGTATGCAAATAATAAAGGTGGAACAACCTGTTTAAGGCATAATATCAGGTCCGAAAACCCTTACCGCGTTCTCCGTTGTGATGTCAGCGACTTGCTCAACTGTCATATTCCAGTATTCGGCTACACGTTTGGCAACAAGCGGGATATAGCTGCTTTCATTGCGCTTGCCGCGATGTGGAACGGGTGTCAGATAGGGAGCGTCTGTCTCCAATACACAATAGTTAGGATCGATATGTGGTACAATTTCTGACATGCCCGAATTTTTAAACGTCACCACACCACCCAGGCCCATGTAAAAACCCATGCCCGTTATTCTCTCTGCTTGTTCCACCGTGCCGTTAAAACAATGAAAAATACCTTTCAATGCGCCATCCTGCTCTTCTTCTATGATGCTGATGTTCCAGTCCAGGGTCTCCCGTGAATGAATCACGACAGGCAGGCCGCGCTCTCGAGCCCAACCTACCTGCGCTCTGAAACATGCCTCCTGCTCATCCTTGAATGTCTTGTCCCAAAATAAGTCTGTCCCTATTTCCCCAACAGCCAAAAATTGTCTCTTTTCCAGCCATTCTTCCATCATCTTCAGCTGATCGCGATAGTTTGCATCAACAGAGCATGGATGCAATCCCATCATGGCATAGCATACCCCTTCATATTTTTCTTCCATGTCCAGCATTTGCCTGACCGTAGAGTTGTCAATATTTGGCAAAAGAATTTTCTTTACGTCTTGTTGCAACGCTGAGTCGACAACCGCATCCCCGTCCTCGTCAAATTGAGACAGGTAGAGATGTGCGTGTGTATCAATAAATGTGTGCATGTTTTAATACGGATAGTACAGATGGCAAAGAAAAAGAAATATTACGTTGTTTGGAAAGGCGCAAAGCCGGGAATCTACGATACTTGGAAACAGTGCCAGTCGCAGGTCATCGGATATCCGAATGCCAGGTTCAAGTCCTTCTCTACAAAAGCCGAAGCCGAAAGAGCCTATAGCAAGCCATATGTACCGCCCGCAAAGAAAAGTACGCTGCGCCGTGTCGCTTCTCATTCAAACGCCGGAATAGAATGGGACAGTATCAGCGTGGATGCCGCTTGCAGTGGCAATCCAGGCCGGATGGAGTATCGTGGCGTAGAAACTCAGAAAAAGGACGAAATATTTCATGTGGGGCCACTCCAGGAAGGAACAAACAATGTCGGTGAATTTCTGGCACTTGTACATGCATTGGCTATGCTCAACAAGAAAGGAGATTCAAAAACTCCCATTTATTCTGATTCGAAGATTGCCATCGGGTGGGTCAAACGCAAAAAAGCAAACACGAAACTCAAGCGCACACATCGCAACGAAAGAATCTTTGATCTCATGGAACGTGCGGAAGCGTGGCTCAAGGTCAATACGTACAAGACAAGAATCCTGAAATGGGAAACGAAGAGGTGGGGTGAGATACCAGCAGATTTTGGCAGGAAGTAATTATCCCCGGTTAGGACGAATCGCATAATCCGCCTCGACAATACCCTGACGCATGCCGTCGAGTTTCCGCTTGATCCGCCTCTTTTTTAGGGGCTTCAAATGTTCTGTAAACAGGACGCCCTCAATGTGATCGTACTCATGTTGAATCACACGTGCATTGATTCCTTCAAAGACGACTTCATGTTGTTTGAAATTTTCATCCAGATACCGTAGATGCAGGCTTTCCGGACGTTTGACATCTCCCCGGATATCCGGAATACTCAGGCACCCTTCTTCATACTCCCAATCCTCACCCGTCTCCTCAATCCTCTCGGCATTGATAAAGACAGTCTTAAACCCCTTAAATTCCTTCTCTTCACCTTCGAGCTGAGTCGTATCGACCACAAACAATCTGATCGAACGACCCACCTGCGGGGCTGCAAGTCCAATACCCTTTGCATTGTACATGGTATCCCACATGTTTTTGACCAGATCATCCAGATCTTCGTATGACTTTTCAATAGGCTTTGCGACCTGCTTGAGCACACGCTGACCATATATATATATAGG
>QMOR01000213.1 GCA_003648285.1 Bacteroidota bacterium | reverse complement strand
GCCATTTGTCGGGGCGACCAGCTCAAGGAGATCGATGACGGGATCGAGATCCTTAAGCGTGAGTCCTGGCCTCGTGAAATCCAGTTTAAGGAGAATATTCATTTCCACGACACCTTCAATGATCGGGCGGAAGATCGGCACGTTGATCTCTGGTGGGAGATTGAAAACGATTTCTTCTTTTGTATCGGCCCAGAGTCAGCCGAAGCCTTGATGGAAGCCCTCCGGAACACCCGCACCAAGTTCCAGAATTCGGAAGATTAATTTCATTTATTTTCATTTAGGGGGTTGTATTCTCTGGCTACCTGGTGTATAATGGTCTCATACACACAATCATCAAAGGACATAAACAAATGACTTCATTACCTTTAACTGCTCAAGCCCAAACCATCTCTGAAAAACTCGGCCTTGACGAATTCATGGCAGAACTGGCAGAATTCAAAGCTGCTGAAGATTTGAAAGCTGAGCAATATCGCAAATATTGTGAACAGCTTGTTGCTGCCGCTACCCCTGAACAGGTACCTTCAATTGCTAAGGTAACCAAATGGGGTTGGACCTTGATCGGATTTCTAGGCAATGACGGCACTATCGTTATCGCCCGCGAGGCTCGTAACGAAACTGGATCAATATTCGCCGACGGCGAATGTGTTATCGACTAATCTATTCTAGATCCTTTTCAAAATCTAAGGAAATCCAGATGAAGATGGTATATCGAAGTTTGATACCCGAGCCCTTATACAAACAGGTCAAAATACGAAATAACAAATTTGGTGATTGTTATATCATTCGGCGGAAATGGATTGAGGCAGCCGAGGAATGGTTGTATACTGTCACCACTGTGAGGTCTAGTGCACTAGACCTCAGAGAATCTGAAATCACTCAAGGTCTACTATGAGAATGGACGATTTAATTTACGAGATTGATGGTTACAAATTTCACGAGGAAATTGATCAGGATGAGGACTCTCGGAAGAGGATGGTCTTTGTGATGACCCCTGATGAATTCTGGCATTCTCTTGATCGTTCTCCTTATGAACCCCTGGACGAAGATACCGCAAAACTCTATGTCAAGTTCCACCAGTACTATGACCGATTTCCAGGACGCCAACGGCCATTCACCTTTTCAAATCAGAAGACCTTTTGAAGCTAACCGAGAATCTTAAATGACTAAAATGAAGAAAGCTGCATCCTTCCGAACTGGCATACGTCAGATTGTGAAACAGGGTAATCAAGATGAGATCTCAGAGCTTTTTAAGGAGATTATCGAGGCTGCTAAGGATGAGTTCACAGAGGATAATTATCAAACCATGATCGCTTATCTTATGTCGGCATTCATGGATGGGGTCGACCAGACCCGAGATCCTTTGGTAACCCATAACCTGATCCGCATGGCACTAATCCGGGAGATTTCTTTTAAATAAATACACATATGAAAAAACTCAATCCGATTAGCATCGTCGTCCAAGGTAACCACACTACCTCATCTAGCATTCGCTATGTTGCCCGTTCTGGGCTTTTTGTTGGGCGGCGGAATATTCCACTGGATAACGCTCTTTGTATATCTCACCCTAGCCCTTGTTGATCCTTGGGTCGGCGAAGACAGCACCAACCATGATCCGGCAGATGAACAGTACTTAGAGGGTAGGTTCTTCTACCGAGCAATGCTCTGGGTCATCGTTCCGGTATGCCTAGGCCTTACTATATTCGCTCACTGGGTGCTCACACAGACGCCTCTGAGCGCCTCTGAGACAATAGGGTTCTTATTGTCTATCATGCTTTCTGGGGCCTTCCTATCAACGGTTGCGCACGAGCTGTGCCACCATAGTCAAAGGTTTGATAGGTTCTTAGGAGATCTGATCTTCATGCCGTTGTTTATGTGCGACTTCCATGTCTATCACAACTTCGTACATCACACCCATGCCGCTACCCCTAATGATCCAGGGACGGCAAAATACGGGGAGAGTGTATATTCTTTCATGTGGAACAGTACGATCCAGAAATCAAAGGCTGCTTGGGACGTTGAATCCTTAAGGATGAAAAGGAAAGGCCTAGTGGTATGGCACCCATCCAACCTGATGGTACGTTTCATCGTCCTACAGAGCGCGTGGCTGATCTTTCTAGTCTCCCTCTTTGGATTATGGTCTATCCCAATTTGTGCCGCTCAGTACTTCATGTCCAGGTTGTCACTAGCAGTCTCTGACTACCTCGAGCATTATGGCCTGGGCCGCAAGCAATCTGCTAACGGAATGTATGAGCAGACGGCGCCTCAGCACGCCTGGGACGACTGTGCAGCAGTGAGCAGCATGTTGTACTGTCAAATAGACAGACACTCTGATCATCATACAAATGTCGGACGTCCTTATCAGATCCTTAGGGTTATGGAAGATGCGCCTCGATTGCCATACGGTTACCTCACTATGGTTCCTATGGCCCTTACGCCGCCTCTATGGCGCCGCAGAATGCATCCGATTGTTGAAGCCTTCTATGATAAAGGTACAGTCGTCCCGTACGCTGTGCGTGGGACGTTGCCTGACAAATACCAAGCGATGGTTCCAGTAGGATGGGGACGTCCTATCCAAAACAAAGGCCCGGATGACCTTAGTCTTGATGCGGCAAATAATGAAATAAATCCCATGTAGGGGTTGTATTCTCTGGCTACCTGGTGTATAATGGTCTCATACACACAACCAGAGACACAAACAAATGTTTAAAATTCTATCCGATACCGAACTGACCGCACTCATTGAATCCGAATTCAAACTTGAAAGTCCCAGCGGCACTGATTTGCTTATGCGAATAAATGACGCCATCGGCGAAACTGAACACGGCCATGCTGGATACTGGTACGCCGAATGGTTCGGCGACGAGGTTGATCGGCTCATGGCGGATCGTGACCTCCCTGCTGCCAACAAACTTTTCAGAAAATATCTGGAATTCGCAATCGAGGTCAACTGATCTTCCAACCTTCTTTCTAGCTTTCCTAGAGTTTCAAATGACTGACCAAACAGAATTCAATCGCGACGCGAATCTGCCAGTGGTACCTTTCGAAATTGCGGTGCCGCGGGTAGGTACGCGATATGGCGAGGTTCTTGTTGATGGTGACGGTGAGATTCGTTTCATCGAAGAACATCCGGCAGAAGAAATGGATTATTCATTATCTGATTTTCGGAAGATCCTGGAGTTAGCTGAAAGGCATGCCGCGGCATATTCTGCATATCGGGAAAAAGAATATTGCCCGACCGCTTATTGGGAAATCTTCGACCCGGCCCAATTGGCTCGCACCCGGACAGAAGCTGGGCCAAAATTAATTTCATTTATTTTCATTTAGGGGGTTGTATTCTCTGGCTACCTGGTGTATAATGGTCTCATACACACAATCATCAAAGGACATAAACAAATGACTACAACCTCTCCAGAATTCTCAGAATATCAAATCGATTTCCTTGATCGGGTTGCAGTACGTCTCCGGGCTAAAGGTATGACCCAAGAGAATTTCGATAATGAAATTGTGAAACAGACCGTAATCGAAACCTTCGAGGCCGACATCAATTTAACCGAAACCCTGTTAGATAATTCTGAGTCGACCCGCGAATTTCGGGAACAGTTTAAACTGACCGTCCTTAACCTAATAAATGTCTCGCGTCCCGAGGTGGCTTAATAATGACTACCTATAAAATACTTGCTGCTCACGAAGGTGTTGAATGTCCAAAAGAAGCTCAGCGCCTCGTGGACGAACATGCCGCGGCCTTCGGTAAAGGTTGGTCCATATGGATGGTTGCAGAATAATGAGTGATCCACGAGCAGACCTGATAGATTTCTCAGAATATGATAAGGATTTCCTAAGACAGGTAGCCGCACGGTTGACCCATCAAGGAGTTTCTTCCCATCATCTAGGTCGACAAGAGGTTAGCGACACCATCGCTGATGTTTTAGAAGACAATGCTAACCTCGGTCAGATTCTTAGGGACGCTGACAAGCGTCTACAGGAGCAGTGCCTGACCACAGTTCAATCCTTCCTACCAGACAAAGTTGAGAATTTTCAGGAATCGCTTAGTTTAAGCTATAGTCAAGATTACCCACCACTAAAACCAAAGGAAATTTGAGATGAAAAGAAAACAGAAAGTAGCTCGTAAGGCCACCAAGTTCTCGATCGCTGTGGACATCATCGGCCAGAATCCAGGGGCTGACCGGGCCGTCGTGGTTGAGCTTATTCGGTCTCACTTCGACACCAATCGTAAGAATGCGAATATGTACTACGGCCGGTGGCTCCATGGCGAACGGGTGCCTGAGGTTGCCCAGAGCTAGTCCAAAATAAATGTTCTTAGGGGGTTGTATTCTCTGGCTGTCTGGTGTATAATAGACCCATACACCAACAAACGAGAACAAGATTAAATGAGAATATCAGAATATAAGCTAGCCAGAATCATCCAGGCCGAATTCAAAAAGCCTAAACCGAATGGTCACAAAGTCCTTATCCAGCTTAACAAGGTTCTTGGAGTGACTAGCCAGGACCACGCCGATCAGTGGTATTCTAAATTACATTCTGTTAAGGTTGATAAAATAATGGCCGACCGCGATGTGGAAGCTGCCGTTGTCATTTTTCGAAAATATCTCCAGGCCTATTCGAAATAAGCCTAAATTAGTCTCAGTCTAGTAATTCTCTGACTACCCAATCCCTAAAGGACATAAACGAATGGTTTCTATTAATAAGCATGTGATCAGCCTCGACACTTTTCAGATCGATTTCCTTAAGGCTGTAGCAGCTCAGGTTAAAGAAGCTGGAATGACCACTGCTAATTTCGACAAGGACGCAGTCAAAACGGCGATGCAGGATATTCTAAATAAACGGGTGATATTCACTAGACGTCTTTTGGAAAATAGTGACTCTGGTGACCAGCTTCGCCACGACGTATATTCCGATGTGGAGGACCTTCTGCGTAACGGTTTCAGCGTATAAGATCAGCGATTTATTTTCACTTAGGGGTTATATTCTCTGGCTACCTGGTGTATAATAGACACATACACAGAAACAAGGAAGAACAATATCAGATCAAAATAAATCAAAAATAAATCAAAAAAGGGGTTGACCAGATACCCCAGATCGGATATAATAGACACATACACCAACATCATCAGACACACACAACAGGACACAAAAATGACTAAGACCGAAATCGCTCTTCAGGTATATTCCGACAACCGTTCAATGGCCCGTGCCGAGGTTGTTCGTCTGATTGCTGATTCCCTGGAAACCAATATTGCAAATGCCTCTACCTACTTTGCAAAAGTTTCCTCAATGGTCCCTGCTGTGCCTGCCGAGGCTGCTATCGTTGAAAGCGATGACGAAATTCTGCACCGCATTTCCACCCGTTTCAATATGTTGGACAAAATGGCCCACGGCGCATTGGCCGGAACCATCCGTTCCATGATTTGTTTCGGCGCACCTGGTGTTGGCAAGACCTTTGGCATTGAGAAAATGCTGCGAGACCAGTCTGAAGTCGAATATGATATTATTAAAGGTAGCTGCACCGCGGCTGGTCTGTACCACGCTCTATTCCACGCTCGCAAAGGCGGTATCGTTATTTTAGACGATTGTGATTCCATTTTTGACGACGAACAGACCCTTAACCTGATGAAGGCTGCTCTAGATAGCACCGACACCCGCAATATTAGCTGGCGCAAAATGGCCACCTGGGTTGATGACATCGACGAAGGTGATTGGGTTGAAGGTGACAAGATTCCTAAGACCTTTGAATTCAAAGGTTCCATGATTTTGCTGACCAATATTGATATGCAGGCCCGCGTTGCCAAGGCTAGCAAAATGTCAGCTCACTTTCAGGCCCTGATGAGTCGGTCACTGTACCTTGACCTGACTATGAAAACCAACCGGGAAATCCTGATCCGGATCAAAGACGTTTTCATGAACCATATGGCCCCATCAATGGGCGTCAATCAGTACGACGCGGCCGAAATCCTGGCCTTTGTAAATGCAAACGCTGACCGAATGACTGATTTAAGCCTGCGCCTGATGGTCCACGTTGTTGATATTTTCAAACTTGGT
>QMOR01000212.1 GCA_003648285.1 Bacteroidota bacterium | reverse complement strand
ATAAAAAATCCATTCCAGACAGAAGAAGGACGCACAGAAGATTTGCCGCTTGGTTACAGGTTGATTTCACGAAGCGATTGTAAAACTTGTCACAATACAAACGTCCAGACGATCGGACCATCTTATACTGCCATTGCCGAGAAATACCCGACATCTGAGAAGTCAGTAGACATGCTTGTCGAGAAGGTGATCGCTGGGGGGGCAGGAATTTGGGGGGTTCAGGTGATGAGCCCGCATCCTGATATGTCTAAGACTGATGCACAGGCAATGATCCGATGGATCCTCGACCTGGATGATGACGATCAGGGAGAGAGTTCGAGTGACAGCGCTAATGCCGGGGAGGCTTTGGAACCCTCTGATGTGGATGGAAAAAGTTTGTTACCCGGGGCAATCACAGAGATTTACGAATTTGACAAGCCGCTACAGTCAATACCAAACAAGCCAACACAAGATCCCAACATGGCAGGGACAATGGTCGAATTTGCCAATCTGCACAATACAGACTTCAAGGACCTAAGTGGTGATTTTGCAGTATACGCATCAGGTTATTTAAATATTGAAATTGAAGGGACATATATCTTCAGATTGTGGAGTGACGATGGATCGAAATTCTGGATCAACAATGATCTTTTAATTGATCATGACGGACCACATGGTACGTCGTCAAAGGAAATAATAGTTGCCCTGAAAAAGGGCTATTATCCATTTAAACTTGAGTATTATCAAGGTGGGGGAGATAAATTTTTATCACTTAATTGCCTTCTTCCAAATACGTCGGAATTTATCACGGTACCGCAGGAAATGTACTTTCACAATGCCAGTCGCCTGATTGAATTGTCTGGAAAATCTCTGCCGATGTCGGTCAACAACCGGTTTCCTGGCGATCAATTTTCACTCACGGATGTGCATCCGAGTTATGACCTGACAATGGCACGGCCAGATGATTTTCTCCCAAAGGTCGGTGGAATGGACTTTCTGGATAATGGTCAACTCGTCGTCAGCACCTGGGACGCGACCGGTTCGGTTTATGTATTGAGTAATCTGGATGCAGATGATCCCAATGACATCATCGTAAAAAAGATAGCGCAAGGACTTGCCGAACCTCTTGGGCTCAAAGTTGTGGACAATGAGATTTACATTCTTCAGAAACAGGAACTGACAAAGCTCGTCGATCTGGATGGAGACGAAATCATTGACGAATACCAGACTATCTCAAACAGCTGGAAAACTTCGGCCAATTTTCACGAATTCTCTTTTGGTCTCGTATATCAGGATGGATATTTTTATGCCAATCTCGCCACGGCAATTGTCCCGGGAGGTGCGAGTGTAAATCCACAGATTGAAGACCGGGGAAAAGTCATGAAGATCAATGCTGCGACAGGGGCTGTGGAATTTATCGCACACGGCTTGCGCACACCAAACGGGATAGGAATCGGTGTGGACGACGAGATCTTCGTGTCGGACAATCAGGGTGACTGGCTTCCAGCCAGCAAGATTATGCACGTCAAACCGGGCGTTTGGTTTGGATCACGCTCAGTTGACTTTGAAGGAACAGCTGACCTCAAACCTCTCCTTCCGGTGGTCTGGCTTCCCCAGGATGAAATCGGAAATTCTCCGAGCACGCCGATGCTCCTCAAAGACGGTCCATACGCAGGCCAGATGATGCATGGCGAGGTGACGCATGGCGGGCTCAAACGCGTCTTCGTAGAAAAAATAAATGGTGACTACCAGGGTGTCGTATTTCGCTTTATTCAGGGACTTGAGGCTGGAGTCAATCGTATGACATATGGTCCTGACGGCTCGATTTACGTGGGTGGGATTGGCAACCCAGGCAACTGGTCACAGACCGGTAAGCTCTGGTATGGCCTTCAACGGCTGCAATACAACGGCGAGCCGACATTCGAGATGCTCGCCATTCGCGCGAAATCAAATGGCGTCGAAATTGAATTTACAGAGCCACTTAAAGAGGGCGATGGTTGGAGCGCTTCCAATTATAATGTCAAACAATGGAGGTATGAGCCGACGATCGACTATGGAGGACCCAAAATGGATGAAGAGAAGCTGCGTATTCTTTCTGTAAACATTTCAGAGGATCGCAAAAAGGTCTTTCTGGAGCTGTCTGGAATGAAGAAAGATCGTGTCGTTTATGTCCATTTGCTCAAGCACTTTATCAGTGCGGCTGGACGTCAGTTATGGTCGACAGAGGGATGGTATACGATGAACAGCATCCCGGAAAATACCGATGGAATCAAGCGGCAACAACCGCGGGATTATGCTGTAAATACATTGACAAAAGAAGAAAAACAAGCGGGTTGGAAATTGCTTTTTGACGGCCAGTCCATGAGTGAATGGAAACGCTTTAAAGACCCTGATATCGGAAAGAGCTGGATCATTGAAAATGATGCGATTACGCTCGATGCAAAGCAGGACGCCGAAGGTCATTGGCATGTGGATGATCGTGGGGACCTCATTACAGTTGAGGAATATGAAAATTATGAACTCAATATTGAGTGGAAAATCTCCAATTGTGGAAACAGCGGGATCATGTTTAACGTAGTCGAATCAGATGACTACGGCAATACGTGGGAGACTGGTCCGGAG
The DNA here is from genome assembly GCA_003648285.1 of Bacteroidota bacterium. Classification (GTDB taxonomy): domain Bacteria; phylum Bacteroidota; class Bacteroidia; order Chitinophagales; family Saprospiraceae; genus B8-G4. The sequence goes on along the minus strand of QMOR01000212.1, from coordinate 3,462 downwards.
ATGCAGATTCTCGATAATACATGCCACCCCGACTCAAAATACCCGACACATCGCGCAGGAGATCTTTACGACATGATAGAGTGCAGCTATGTCACGGTCAAGCCAGCCGGCGAGTGGAATTCTGTACGGCTCATAAAGAAAGACGGCAAAATGGAGCACTGGCTCAATGGTGTGAAGGTCGTGGAGTATGAGCTTTATACACCTGCCTGGGACGAGATGATTGCTAATTCCAAGTTTAAGGACATGCCGGGGTTTGGAAGGGCGACGAAGGGGCATATTGCGCTTCAGGATCACGGGGATGCGCGGGTGGCTTTTCGGAATATTAAGATAAGGGAGTTGTAGGGGGGTGATTTTATGGAAGGCTTAAAGAAAAAAGCAATAGAAATACTTAAAAATAACTGGCAGGGGAGTTTTACAATACCCTGTGCAGGATTATATCCGTTTCAATGGAAATGGGATTCTGGTTTTATTGCAATTGGGCTGGCACATTTTGATATGGCCAAAGCCAAAAAAGAAATCTCTACTCTGTTAGATGCACAATGGGGGAATGGTTTTATCCCGCATATTATTTTTCATAATGAAAGTGATACCTATTTTCCGGGGCCTGACTATCATAGCACATATTTACATCCTCAGGCTTCAAAAAAATACAAATCTACCGGAATGACCCAGCCTCCTGTTACAGGGTTTGTCCTTCAGGAACTGTATAGGATTGAAAAAGATAAAGAGGATACATTGCTTTTTATTGAGAAGGTCATTGATAAAGTATATGAAAACCACAACTACTTTTATCAAAACAGAGATCCGTTTCACGAAGGACTTGTGTACATCTATCACAACTGGGAATCAGGCACCGACAACTCACCGATGTGGGATGATATCTTTGAAACAATGAATTCGCCTGAATATTCCTTCAAACGAAGAGATACAGCGCATGTCAACCCGGAGCAAAGACCCTCTAAAAGAGAATACGATCATTACCTGCATATCCTGGAAATTGCAAAAGAACACCATTATGATGACAAGAAAATAGCTGAATCGTCGCCATTCCTGGTGCAAGACCCTCTTTTCAATTCGATGTTGATCAAATCCAATCAAAGTTTGATTGAACTATATGCACTCATCGGAAATAACCACGAAAAAATAGGCCAGCTTAAAGAGTGGCAGAAAAAGAGCATTCGTGCATTTAATGAAAAATTATACGACAAAGAACTAGGTGCCTATATCCACTATGACCTCCGGAATGATAAATCGATAAAACATATCTCATCGTCGTCATTTGCTCCTTTGTTTGCAGGCATCCCCAGTCAAGAAAGAGCACAGAGGGTTATTGATACGCTCGAAGAAAAATTCGGAGGAAAAGATAACTACCTGTGTGCTTCATTTGATACTACGAGTGACAAATACAATCCCGTAAAATACTGGAGAGGTCCTGTATGGATTAACCTCAATTGGATACTATACTATGGGTTAAAGAAATATGGCTTTCAAGACTTGGCACTGCAGATTAAAAACGACTCCATTGAGCTCGTAGAGAAAGTTGGTTTTTATGAATACTTTGATCCAAGAAAAGAGATCTACAGGAGTGGTGATTGCAAGGGCTATGGAGGGAGGAATTTTTCCTGGACGGCTGCTTTGATCCTGGACTTGTTAAACAAAAAGTAGGCTGCCACGGCATACAGAGCGTCAACACAAAGAGGATTTTTAGTTGGTCCACAAAAGGAAATGGTTTAAAGCATCACTTGCAGATAAGATCATTTGCTTTGACTTGTTATTCAGCCATGCAAAATACGAATCATTTCAATTATAATTTGAGAAAGCGCTCTGCCTGTACTAAGGTAGATTTATCAAAGAACATGACAAAATAAACTCCTGGTGTGAGAAACGCAATATTAAACTCAGCGTCAATACCAACGGCATCCGAAAGAAATACATTCCCGAGCAAATCAACCACCTTAACATTCACGGCTCCACCAGATTCTAACTGCCGAATAAATAGTCTATCAGAAGCCGGATTAGGCATGATTTTAAAGTGTGGGACTAATTGCACATCCTCAGTTCCATCGACAATATTAAATATGACAGTATCACATGGCAGGTCGGTCAAGTTATAATCCACATTAGCGTCCGAATAACAACGCAACCCGCCTAATCTTGACTCATATAGCCCGAATATGGGCAGCATGAATCCGTCGCTTCCAAGGCCCTCGATGATGGCATTACCCCAATCAAAATACATACTTGGTGCATGATGCATCACCCTAAGCGTATCGTTATTATATATGCTAAAGTTAATCGAATCGATAAAAACCGTTAGAAAAGGATCGAACTCTGTGGTATCGGTAACCGAAAGTCCCTCTATCGTCCAGCTATCATCCGGCTCTGCCGTAAAATCGTACAACAACTCGAAGCTAACAGAAAAATCACTCCAATAATACACGGAATCATTGCGATCAAAGAGATATAATGTATCGAAATCACCATTGACCGGCGGTTCTGGCACAATTATTTTACTGCATAGGTGCCCCTGCCATGTGACTATATCCTCTACTACAAAGACGATGGGCCGGTAGGTAGGAAACATGGGGATGTGATCTACATACGTATACGTCCAAGCCGCCCCCAATGGCGCAAAATCAGATTGAGCGGTCAATTGACAAACATACAAGGCTAAGACCAAAAGCATGCATTTTTGAAAAATTTTCATGTGAACATAATTTCGACGTCGCGACCATTTAAATCTTGACCGCGACGTTGATTTAAAAATAATCTATTCAACAATTTCACTTCGAGTGGCAGAAATAATATTATCATCTAGTAAAACTATCCAGTACAATCCTGCCGGCAAATGACCCATTGGTATTGATACGGATTGTTCATCAATCACAAAAGTATTACTCAGAACAGTCATTCCAATCGGGGAATACAATTTTAATGTACGCCTGTTTTGATTACAATGCAAGAGGGCTCAGTGAAAAAATCATGTAACCACAAATTAAACATACTTCGAAATACGTAATTTTCTTTGTAAAAAGTTGCAATGTCGGCATTAATATAAGTATAGCCCCGATTCCTTCAGGGCAATATTATCTCTTTATACTCTCAATTATTATAACATATTTACGAGAATGTATACCTCGTGACAATTCCATTAGCGATTGTTATTGTTTTTAAGCGTGTCAGAATAATTGACTTCAACAATTTCCTTTATAAACACAAGGCGTAAAGCTTTCGAAGCTCATCAAAAGAATGCAATGTGTGCTAACAGCCGCTTTGCTAACACCAAAACCCATTCTAGAATCCAACGATTCTTTCTTTTTACCAAATCAGAATTCTTGAAACCATGAGTAACCACAAACCGCTCTACAAAAAAAGATATTCGTACTTTAGAACTTCCCTTACTACAAGTAGATAAATAGACAAATTCACACTATGCAAAACGTCAACACGAAGAGGCTTTTT
>QMOR01000211.1 GCA_003648285.1 Bacteroidota bacterium | reverse complement strand
TTTCGCATTTAATACCCTTGAAGACCGGGATGTCACTCCCCTGCTTGAGGAGAGCATTCATGAGGAAAGTAATAATGAGGCAATACCTCTGGCTGTAGCCCCGGATGCTGCCCCGATTGTTGCCCTGGATGAAGCCCCGGATATACCCTTGGCAAACCACACAATTAACTACAGTCTGGCTGAACCAGGTCCTCCAACACAACTTTTTACCTCAGATACGAACCCTCCGTCAGCGAGGATGCTTGAACTTCAGGCAGAGATGGAAAAAGTCGGAGAAGAGATGGAGGAACTTGCCGAAGAGATGGAGGATGTCATCGAGCATACAGTTGAAGCGGAGACCGAAAAGATGGAAGCCCTTGCAGAAGAGATGGAACTGATCGGCGAACAATTCGAGTCTGAAATTGAAGACTCTCCAGAAATGCAGCGCCTTGAAGAGTTGTCAGAACTTCTTGAAGAAGAGATGGAAGGCATTGAAGAAAAGATGGAGGATATTGAAGATGGCGCCATGGAAGAATTACAGGAATCGATGGAGGCCAAAGCAGAGCAGTACGAAAATTATGCATCCCTTTCGAAAGAGGAACGTGAAAAATTAGCAGAAGAAATGAAAGTGCTGAGCGACGAGATGCAAGAGGTGTCAAAAGAAATTAACAATCAATACATGCAAGTCATGGAAAGTCCGGAGATAAAAGAGATTCGGGAAGAAATGAACAAACTCAGCCAGGAGATGAGTGCGCATCATACGAACATGCAACCGATGCAAGAAGAGATGCAAAAATTGCAGATTGAAATGCAGGAACAGCAACAATTGATGCAAGAAAAGATGCATGGAGTCGTACAGGAATTGCAGAATGCAATGCAGCTTAAAGCACAGGAGATGCATTTACTACAAGAGGAATTGCTTCAGGAAATGCAACTCTGGGAAGCCGGAAATAAGAAAAATGACTAGAAGTCTCACTTTGTTTAAAATTTCATCGTGACGAAAATGACAATATCAAGGAATTACGTCCACCTATATTGTTCATTCTCAAGTAGTTATATGACGCGCAATTGTACAATTTATATATATTACATTTTATAACTATATGTAAATCAATTAGTTACTTAAGCTGAAAACGCCTATATTGTTTCTGCAAAACATCCAGAAATGAAGAGCGTGACTTCCACCCTCCTTCTGTGCATATGCATAGTAGGGACGTCTCGCGCACAGATCGGCATTCAGTTAAGGGCGAATGGCGATGTGGGCATTGGCGACAGTACGCCATACACGAGACTCACATTGAGCGGGCCTGTTGGTTATCACAACGGGACCTTCCCAATGCATTATATGTTTGAAAATGGTGATGCCCATCCAGTGCGTGCCGTCTTCTCTCATTCTCCACTCTTGCCCGACAAGGGCTTGTTTTATGATGACCAAATTGAAAATTTCCTTTTCGGCAATGGCCTGTCTGGAATATGGCTGGATATCGACCAACCCGCACTGGGAATCGGGATATCAGATCCATATAACAGCCTCATAGTGGCAGGGGTGAGTGACGAGACACCTGCCATCCTGCGGATCGGGAACAGCGGAGCCTTTGATCAAACAAACTCCGGCGCGCTGATCTTTGACGAGGATATCAATGCCGCACTGGCTCCTGACAATTTTTGCGGCATAGCCCTCAGATACAATGGTGCTACAAACAGACTCGACTACCTTGGCGATTGTGCAGACAATACGTCTCTGGACAACGCGCGATTGATCATGTCCATGAGCCGTGACGGAAACGTTGGTTTTGGTACGGAACCTGATTCCATGTACAGGATACAAATAGCCGGCGATATGCGCGCCGAGGAGATCATCGTGGAAACCGGCTGGGCGGACTTTGTATTTGAGGAGGAATATAACCTCAGACCACTTAGCGAGGTGGAGTCATTCATCCAAAAAAACGGACATCTGCCAGACATTCCAATTGGGACATCTATCGAATCAAAAGGGTTGTCAGTAGGAGAAATATCAATGCGATTTATGCAAAAAATAGAGGAGCTCACGCTGTACTCAATAGACCAGGACAAGCGCCTTGAAATACAAAACGAGCAAATTAAACTGCTGATCTCCCTGACGAATGATTTACATTCTGAACTCAAAGAACTTAAAAAGGAACTAGACAAATAAAGCATTGCACCCCCCATGCAAAAAATTGTATTGCACCTGAACAAGAAGCTGATTGTCATATCAGTGTTCTTCTGTCTTTGCTCAATGAGCAACGGTCAGGAAACGAGTCTGCTTAATGCATATAGGGGTGACTTGAATCCTGCTCAGCAAAAAGTTGTCAATACACTCAATGCACATCGGACAACGAAAAGAACCAGGGTTGCGACTATCATCAAAGAAATTTTTGAGCAAGGCCAAATCACTGCAAATTTATTTAGTGATCAGAACATGCTTTTTTCTACACAAGATATTGGTATAACCGGGGTCAGTAATCGTAGCTGGACAGGCAACTCAATTGAGAATCTCGGGAGTATGGCTGTCATTATTAATGGTAGACGGATTTCCGCACACATCACTTCGGTCGAAGGCAATTTTGAAATTATACCCCTCGACAACAATGGCACACACCTCATTCTTGAACATGACTTGTCGCACCACGGCACTTGCGGGACTAATGAATTGGCACCCGCAATTATAAATACCGATGAACCAGACAATTCAGCATTCCCCATTGAGGTCTCCCGCCCTCAACGTACGTCGGTCCAGAGTGAGTGTCGTATAAGACTCCTCGTTGCGTATACACCAGGTGCGAAGACAAATACGATGTCGACCTATCATCGCACCATGATTGAGCATACCGAACTTGCCATTTTACAAATGAATCAGGGATATGCCAACAGCCTTGTAAATCAGCGCGTAGAGCTGGCATACTTGTACGAGACAACTGACGAAGAAACCGGGAATGACTCTGATGATATCAATGACTTAAGAGATACAAGTGATGGCAAATGGGATGAGATACATGATCTCCGGGATTTATATTCTGCAGATATGGTTGCCTTGATCACAGATGGTAGTTACACCGGGACATGTGGTATTTCATATGGGTTTAACTATGAACTGGAAGCCAATATGTTTCAGATCACAGAGTACAATTGTGCGGTAGCGAATTTCACACTTGCGCACGAGTTTTCACACCTTCAGGGATGTCGCCACGATATTGATGCTAATGTCACACCGTTCGACTTTGGCCATGGGTATAGTCAGGGCGATGTTTACAGAACAATTATGGCTGTTTGCTGCGGGTCTCCAAGGGTGAATTACTGGTCCAACCCATATGTTTACAACCCAGGTACTGGCATGATGGGCACACTGAACTTTAACTACAATGCGCTGGCACTAAACAACTCTGACTCTACCATCGCGCATCACAGAATAACGCCATCCAGTATCAACTCAGATCATATGCTCGGTGACGACCACCTTGCCAACAACAATACTTTGGGTTTTCTCATTGCAACAGACACTACCATGCAAGGCAGCTGTCTGATTTTACAATCAGCTACGAAGGTCCGTCTCGCTGACGGATTCAGAGCGTACAATGGTTCGCATGGTACCTACAGGATATCACCAGGTTGCACAGAGGCCGCCCCGCTTACTTCCACCACCCGTCCGGATATTGCTTTGCAGCGCGACAGTCGACCGCTCGTGCATACTGTAAATCCATCTGCCAAACCAAACAACGAAAAGACGACGATTGTACAAACCAACCGCGATCAACGCGATAGATAGACGAGTTGTGACTCAGTGAAATAGCAATCGTCTGCTATGGTTATTCATTAACCCAAGATGACAAGTGAGGTGCAAGTGAAATGACAAGTGAGGTGGCGATTAGGATGCCCATTTCGTCTGATAAGAAAAAATGATGTCATCATTTCATCCCCAAAGGCTCCATCAATATGCCGATCATTGTCTTTATCCCATCGACATAGTTTCCAAGTCGTAGATTTTCATTTGGACTGTGTTGGTTGTTGTCACGATTCACTGTAGGAACTGTCACTGCTGGAATATTGAGTGTAGTCACGAATGGGCTGATTGGTATTGAACCTCCCGAAGTGCGATGTCGTATGGGTTCACTACCAAATGTATTCGTCAATGCGGAAGTCAGCCATACTCCTACGTCAGAATCAAAGTCAGTTCTAAATGCGAGGTAGGACGTCGAAGCCTGGAAACGGCAAATCCGCTCATGTGATATACGCTCCTGCTGCGTAGGTTTATCTGAGACAATAAAATACCCCTGGTCTTCAATATGGGTTTTCACCAATCCGATGAGCCGATCCGGATCCACTTCTTTGACAAGGCGGATGTCAATTTCTGCTACAGCCGTAGATGGCACTATTGTGCGCACTTCGGCGCCTACCCAACCGGAAGAAATGCCTCGTACATTCAATGACGGGTATTGCAGTGATTCCTGAAGTGTAGAAGCAACTTTATCTGCGCTCTTGATGCCGAGTCGTGCCTTAATGACATTTTCATCATCCGGCACCGCTTTTAGTATTTCCATCGTTTTATCATCTATAGAAACACCATCATAATATCCGGAAATGGTTACAACCCCATCGTCATCTTTCATACTTGCCAGCAATCGTGCAAGGCGAAGGGCGGGATTAGGACAATAATTACCATAGTGCCCGCTGTGCTGCGGAAAAACAGGACCGTAGACGGTAAGTGTGATTGTCGAAATCCCCCGAGCACCAAAGGTAAGGGTCGGTTGATTTGAAATGTGCCGGGGCCCATCAAAAATAATGAGCATATCTGCTGCAAGCGCTTCGCTGTATCGGGACACCGCTCCAGGCAAATGTGGCGAACCCATCTCCTCTTCAAAATCCATGATGACCTTCAGATTGAAATCCGGTTCATATTCCAGATCATCAACAGCATCCAGGGCCGCAAGAAACATACTGGCAGGGCCCTTCGCATCAGAAGCGGATCGTGCAAACACCCGCCATTCGCGATTATAATCTCCATGGATCATATCCCACGGCATTTCAATCCATCCACCCTCCTCAGCCTCGGCCTTCAACGCAGGCACGTATGGATCATCCTGATACCAATATTGCGGATCGACCGGTTGACCATCAATTTGCAGATAAATCAGGACGGTCCGTGCATTGGCAGCACTCGTCTTTCGCTCGGCTAGTAGCAGAGGAGGGCCATCTGTGATCAGGCGTGTTGTCGTAAACGCCCTTGCCTTAAATTCACGTTCACACCAGATGACATTTTGTTCAACATGGTCCGGAAAATGCGCGTCATTCGGAATACTCAGAAGTTCTTTGAGTAAATCGAAATGTTGCCGTGCGTATGCGTCAGCAAGTTTGTCCAGATCCTGCGCAACTGCGAGCGTGGACAATATCATAAACAAAAAAAGAATCGTATATCTCATATCAGTCTTGTTGATACGTTCAAGATACAACGCTGCAATTCAAATAACCCAAAACTTCACACGATTAATATCACATGAACGCAGATCAACAGAATGGAACTTGAAGTACTCCTAAAAAGAGAATCCATTTACAGTGACAATGCGTTTCCACATTATTTAATCACATATACGCATCGACATGGCATTCGCTAATGCATTTTTTTTGCTTCTACTCGTATCTTGAGGGCCGTATTCATGCGTTCAAATCCCGCGAGAGTTTTCTCCCCAATGAGCTTCATTATTAACCAACTCAGTACCCCTGTAAAGTTCTCACCATGAATCAGTTTGACTTGATTATCATCCAGCCTCTCCAATTCAAAATAGTGTTCTCCATCGAACAGGCCCGGAACGAACAGGCTGCCCAACCATGAAAACCCTTTGTATTCATCCCACCTGATAATTTCAGGTTTGAATATTTGCGACTTACCATTTTTGTCCAGATACATCGTATTTACAAGAGATTCACCCAGAGCAGGTCGACCCTCAATGTGTACAAAGGGATTCCATTCGCGATAGGCGTCAAAATCTGTGAGAACTTTCCAGACTGCAATATCTGAGGCATTTATTACTATTTCCGTTCGTAAGTTTTTCATGGTGCTTGACTTTGTTGTGATTGCACAAAGATGCAGGTGGTTTCAGATCCGGCATGTATCATCTCACGCCGAATAGTTGACATT
>QMOR01000210.1 GCA_003648285.1 Bacteroidota bacterium | reverse complement strand
GTGTACTACCGTCCGAGATGAGCTCATGTATCACGGCATCGCGTATGAGTAGTAAGGTAAATGGTGCCGCAACGCTGAAATCGTATTCTTTTGCAAAATGATCAACTTTGGCATACTTGAAAGAGTCGAGCAATACCAGGCCTCTGCTAAGGCCAAATTTCTGGCTCCGGTCATAGGGAACGAATGCCCCGTTTAGCAAGCACGCAACATCCCCATCTTCGGAAAAAGCAAACCAGCTTCCACCAGCAATGGGATCTTTTGGGAAATAGACCTGTGTGTCTGAAATCTTCAGTGATGCGACCTCAGTAATCCCCCTGTCTGGTGATTCGTCCCGATTAGAAGTGAGAATGAATCCGCCCTGATATGGGAGATAGCTTACTGTGCACATATTCCGTCTCTGTAACGGAGGGTAGATGGAGCGACCCCAAAGTGCTCGGGAAGCCCGATCCCCGGAGCTACGGCTGCGAGACCAATTTTTATAATGGCAAGGTGATGAATCGTGTGTTCAATATTGTACAGAAGCTCTCTTTCCAGATTCGAATCGATATACACATCCTCATTTTCGAATTGCTCCGAACATTTGAGTTTGCATGTGACATTCTCATCCAAAGCAAGGACCTTGTCCACCAATCGCTCTATGGTCTTAAGGGCAAATTCCGGATCATCCTCAATCGCGGGCTCCCGTAGTCTCTTGGCATAGTTGACCTCAGGCAACGTTCCAGAAATCTGATCGAGCAGGCACTGATAAAATTCTACAAAATGACGTGTGTGTTGACCTATCGATGCTCCAAACAACAAGTCCAGAGACATGCCGTATACGTCGGGATCAATCTCCCTCAGATAGACTTCAGCATCCTGTAATGACTGCGCAGCAACGGAATTTATTTGCATAATACCTTATTGTACGCAACAAAGTTAAAAATATGAATCAGCCTTTAAGCGATTTGCAAACTTTGTGTGTATCACTCTTTTCCGACAAAGTCAAGCGACACAGAATTCAGGCAATATCTCAATCCGGTTGGTTGTGGTCCATCGGTAAAAATATGGCCCAAATGCGCACCACATCTGCGACAATGCACCTCTGCTCTGACCATGCCAAGCGTGTTGTCGGCCTCCTCTTCGACATGTTTGGCATCCAATGGCTGGTAGAAACTAGGCCATCCTGTACCTGACTTAAACTTCGTTTTTGCGTCAAAGAGTGGCAGCTCGCACGCTGCGCAGAGATAGACTCCCTTTTCCTTGTTGTCCCAGTATTCTCCGGTAAACGCTCGTTCAGTTCCCTGCTTCCGCATCACATAGAATCCTTGATCTGACAACGATTTTGCCCATTCGTCTTCACTTTTTATGACGTAGCGTAACGTATCGCCATCCGCATTTATGAAGTAAGATTCTGCACGTTGATTGGAATGATCTTGACCACTACAGGCCAGCGGGAGAGTGCCAATGATCAGAATGATGAGGATTGACATAAAGTGATTTCTCATTTCAGTTCATCTTTTAACAGGTGATGAAATTTATCGCGTGCTTTCTTCACTTTCGGATTTATGATCGCACGGCAATATCCGGCATTCGGATTGTCTGTGAAATAGTTTTGATGGGAATCTTCAGCCACAAAAAAATCACTCGCATTTGTAATCTCCGTGACAATTGGGCCATCCCATATTTGCGCCGCCACAGATGCCTTCGATCCTTCAGCCGTTTTGCGCTGCGCATCATTGTAATAGAATATTGCTGACCGGTATTGTGTGCCGACATCATTGCCCTGTCGGTTGAGAGTAGTCGGATCATGTGTAGTCCAAAAGACTTCAAGAAGAGTCTCATAAGAGATGACAGCCGGGTCAAATGTGATCCGCCCGACTTCTACATGGCCCGTAGTACCCGCACAAACATCCCTGTACGAAGGATTGGCTTCGTGACCGCCCATGTATCCCGATTCCACGAGGTAAACACCCTTGAGATCTTGAAATACGGCTTCTACGCACCAGAAACAACCGGCGCCAAATGTCGCTTGCTCTGTCTTAACGTCATCAGGTATCGCCATATCAGGTGTAGAGTTTTGTGCCTCAGATCGAGTGATCAGAAATCCAAGGAGTGTTATGGAAAGAAGGATTCGAAACATAGGATAAAGTTAGTGTAGTTGAACAGAACTAGGAACATGATCTTTTGCAAATAGATGTTCGTAGGCATTGTCTTTGTGCAAAGGTCGCCACTTTTAATGTTTGAGTTGTGTCAATGTTATTGCAAAGTCATCACATATTGTGACAACTGGCTTGCCTTTGAGGCACAAGAAGTGCCCAATATTGGTAGCTACGCAGGTAGCATCAAGGCATCATTTTTTGGAATTCACAATCTCAAAAACAAATTACCTTCACCTGCACGTGAGTAATCAAACAGATCAAGACAAAGTACAGACGAATCAGGCCGTCTCAAAGGCTGTGGTCATCACATTTCTCGTAATGATTATCAGCACACTGTGCTTCTGGTATTATCACGATATCATCACATGGTTCCCGTCACATATCCACGCATGGACACAATCGGACCGGCTCGCACTCGCATATGGCTTTCTTGAAAACGGATTTGACTTCTTTACGCCCCGGACGTACAATCTATATACGGCAGACGGAATAACCGGAGTGGATTTTCCAATTCACGAGTATTTGGTAGCCATTCTGATGAAGATCTTTGGGACAAATGAGCCATTTATATTCAGAGCATACACTCTCGGTTACAGTCTGGTTGGATATGCTTTTCTCTATTTGCTTGCGCGAAAAATAACGGGCCGTGATATCGTGGCCGCTGTGGTCGTTCTTTTTGCATTTACGGCTCCCATATTGACGTATTATCAAGCGGGTTTTATTCCCTCTTCAACGAGCCTCGCAAGTTCATTTATTGGATTCTATTTTTTCTTTCGGTTCAGAGAGGGGCAGAAGTATGTGCATTTATACTGGGCAATCGGTCTGTTGACACTTGCCGTTCTCCCACGTGCATCGGTCAATATCGTACTCTTCGCGGTTTTATTGGTTGAGGTAATCAGGTGGTGGAAAGACAGAAAAATTGATAAAAAAGCGCTCGTGGCGTTTGTGATTGCGTATGCTATAATTGCCGCTTCTCTCATGTATAAAAACCATCTGAGTTCTGAATACGGTACGCGTTTTTTGGCTTCCCTCATGCCTGCAAGTGATGTGACGCATTTGATGGACATTCTCAAAGAAAGTTGGTCCAGGTGGCAATTACAATTACTCACAAAGTATCATTGGCTTTTGCTCGGCATTTCTGGAATTGCCTCGGGAATTGCTTTGTTAAAAGGAAAACTCAAAACTCTTGACAAGGAAGTGCTTCTGATCAGTCTTCTGTTATTCGGCGGCTCAGTCATATTTTTTCTGGCACTTGCAAGGCAGTTGATTGCACATGAATACTACTTCATGGACAGCCTCTATCCAGCGATCATTCTCTTGCTCATCCCGGGGCTGGGCATTATTGGAAACAGCTCAGGGCTTGGAAAGGTAATCTGGCCCTTGATCTTTGGCGGTTTGTTGATAGGTGCGGCCATTGATTCAAAAGCCGTGCAAGATGAAAAATACGCACAGACAGAATGGGACAGGGGAGAGGTGACAAGAAAGAACTTCACTGGTTCAGATATCTTCCTTGATGGGCTTGGGATTCCAAGGGATGCTAAAATTTTAGTTTTCGAAGCGTATTCTACGAATGCTCCACTGCTGCTCATGGGGCGTCGGGGTTACACGATTCTCAATTCCCGCGAGGAGAATATCAAACGGGCATTGCAGCTTGATTATGACTATATCGTCGTTCAGGATGCCTACTTCCCTTCTGACCTGATATATCAGGCACCGTGGATTGTGTATGCTTTTCATAGGATAGGAGGGAATGGTCGTATTTCAATATACACGTACCATAAAGACCGTGTGCCCGGCATGCCGTATCCTGTGCAGCGGTCTATTCCCGGACTATTGGGATTAAATATCCCGGAATTTCAAAAACGACTGGTGCTGACCGAGGATTCCGTAACGAATAAGATCGTTTCTGATTCGTCAACTTTTTCAATGATAGATGTGACACATCGCATGACCAGAGAAATGGAATTTGGCGGCGCGCTGGTTGTACCATTGGCAGAATTGAATGGAGCCGATCGTTTGTTGATCGATCTGTCATTTGACAACTCAGGATCCGAAGAATTGCGTGATGTGGAACCTGAGTTTGATGTCGTCCTCAGTATTGAGTCACCTTCCGGTCAAAAACAATACTACAAGTCCTTCAGGGTCAAAAGGAGAAATTCAAACGTAGCGTTTTACGGATACACCTGCCTGTTTGATATTCCTTATTTCGAAGAAAATGACCTTACGTTGAAATGTTATATCTGGAATCGTTTCAAGCAGGAGCTGGAAATAAATGCTTTGGACTTCAAAGCATATAAATCTAAATATGTGTTCAATTAAAATGACGTGGCTCCTGCAGACACGGCACTAGTATCTGTTATCCTGTCACCCCTTCGGCCCCCTATATGCCCTTTTACATTTTAACTTTTACGGTTTTACATTTTGCATTAATACCCTGCCACCCCTTCAGGGTTAATGCCACTCGTAACTCCTCAACTCCTCCACTCCTTAACTCCTAGAATCCTCCACTCCTTAACTCCCTAAATCAACCTCCAAACTCCATACCACCACCGCCACCTTGCTGACGCTCCGGCCGCTTCTTCTGATTCAGACGGTATGTGAAGGTCAATGTAGCCTGGGTTGATGACCATCTAAAGGTCCCTTCGGAGTAAAAGCCGGTGCCTTCAGTGGTGTAGCGATATTGTCTGGTATTGAAGATATCACGCACATTCAATGTGAGTGTGGCTTTCTTTTGGAAGATATCCTTGCTGATACCGATGTCAGTATAGAACATGCTTTGCGTGCGACCTTGTGTCGTCTCTCTCGGGCCTCTGTAATTGATGCGCAACTGAGTCTCTACGTCCTTGAATATGATCACGCGTGAATTGATGCGCGCTTGCCAGCTATAAGTATCCGCATTACCGTATTGTTCGCTCTCAGTGATCTGGCGGAATAAATTGACATTTCCGTCAAGCTTCCAGATTTTGGTCACTTCAGTGGAGAAGGTCAGATCAAGTCCCCATGCATCTCGTACAGCAAGATTTTGTGGTCTGGCAACTGTCACTCCTTCGTCATTTATTTCACGGATACGCTGAATGACGTCTGTCGTATGCCGGTAGTAAAGGCTCGAGCTAATTGATGACTTGTCCCAGTACTTGATGTGATTGAGTTCGTACGAGCTTGTGTATTCAGGATTCAGATTTGGATTTCCCTGCCATTGGTTGCGCGAATCACTGAACGATACAAATGGGTTGAGATACCAGAAATGAGGCCGTTTGATACGGCTGCTATAACTCACCTGTAGCGTGTTTTCGCCTTCAAATTCATAGCCTACATGAGCAGATGGAAACCAGTCCGCATAGCTCCGGTCGTTTATTTCATTGGTAGCCACTAACTCCGTTACTACATGTGAATATTCCATGCGCAAGCCAGCCTGGTAGGAGATCCTTCCTTTCTTGTCACCATAGATGAGATATCCGGCGTGGATGTCTTCATCGTAAAGGAAATAATTCGTCAGCCCATCAATTGTTTCCCATTCGCTGTCGTTAAATTCTTCCACAAGAAAGTCATTGCCGATTTTGCGTTGCGTGCCTCTGTATCCTAACTCGATTTTCCCATTTTCCGATATTGGGTGTATATAATCTGTCTCCATCAACCACATCGTCTGTGTTTCGTCGGTCAACGATCTTTGGTGAAGGTCGGGAATCTCGCCAGGTGTGCCATCCGGATTGTACACGCTCTCGATGTAATCCGAATTTTCGTTTTCACCGCTGTCCTGATACTGGATTGCAGCCGTGAGTTCCTGCCCCTTCTTGTCGAAAGTGCGTTTGTAATTGAGATTGTATTCGTAGGAGGGTCTCGTCTCAGTTTCCTGCTCGTCTCGAGTGGTAATTGACGTCAATTCATAATTTTTGTCAAAATCCCGGTACAGAATAGAAGTATTGTTGTCTCCATCGCCATACCTGAAGAGGAAAGATGCAGTCAATGTATTTTTCGGATTGATAAACCAGTCGGT
>QMOR01000209.1 GCA_003648285.1 Bacteroidota bacterium | reverse complement strand
TCATTTCCTGGTTGAATACAAGCTATCAGACGCTTCAACATGGGACAGCGACACCACTTCTGACGAGAGTTATGAGCTCACTGGTCTGACTGAAAACACATCATACTTGTGGCGTGTTCAATCAATTTGTGCGGGTGATGATTCTCCTGTCACCGGGGTTTCGTTTGTCACGGAGCATGAAATTGGATGTGCATCCGCAACAGGATTATTGGCTGATATGATTTCGGATACATCTGCTCGCTTGACATGGGCAGAGGATACAACGGCCTCACGATATGATATTCGCTATCGCAGGGCCGGCACATCATATTGGTATCACGCGCTTTCGTTTTCAGATTCGCTTATGCTGACTACCGGCTTGCTCCCGGGCACCGAGTATGCGTGGCAGGTCAGAGTTCTTTGTGATTCAAGCCAAAGTTATGGTGTATTTGTACAAGGCCCTGCATTTGTGACCACAGGCGCCAGAGTGTGCTATCCACCATCAGACATGATTACGAGCAATTTTACGGATTCCTCGGTGACGTTCTCCTGGTCTGAAGTACCAGAAGCGACACAGTATACACTGCGCTACAGACTAAAAGAGACAATTTCCTGGAACAATGCGATCGATTCAATGACTTTGGTCCATGCCGATAGCATTACAATTCCGGCTGATGTCGGTACATTCTTTACATTATTTTCAGGAGGATCCTCTTTTAATTATACAGGAGGCGGAATCTATGTCGCATGGGAATATACGAATGATTCTCTGCCATTATCAACACCCAACACGGCGCTATGTCATATGCAAATCGGACCAATCCTATCCTTTTCTGCAAGAACAGACGGATCAAATACAGAACACAAAGAAATTTTGGATGCGGCTGATTTAAGGCCGGAGACATGGTTTGGCACAAATTCAATAAAAGATAGTGTTGAAATCGAGTCCATTTACGCCATGGGCCAAAATGCAATTCCATTTGGAAATCCCACGCTGATTCAGGCACGGATAAATAATTTTTCAAGCGCGGCCCATACTTACCCCGTGACATTGACGGTCAAGAATCAATTAACTCAAGCAGTCAGGTATACAGCCTCACAAAATGTGAGTGTGAGTGGAGATAGCAGTGCCGTAGCCACATTTATCGGGTGGTCTCCTGAAAATTACGAGACGGATTCAATTCTGATTTCAATTCCGGCTCAGGGTGATGAGGATGAATTGAGTAATAACAGCAATTATTATTTGCAGGTAGTCAGTCCCAACTGGATTTCTTATGCAGACAATGCAAATCAATTGGAAAGTGCCAGTGCCGGCCATGGCAGCAGCGAAGGACTCCTCGTAAACCGACACATGATGCAAGGTTGCGGAACGGTGATCGGCATAAAAGTACACCTCGACTATAGTGCAATCGGCCATACGGTGTATGCCGTAGTGCTGGACAGTACCGGAACAGTCGTTGCTCAATCATATCATTTGATACCGGATACTACTGATGTCAATCGATACTACGCATTTCACCTGACCACGACACCGAGCTTCACGAATGAATATTATTATATCGGGTTAGCACAGACATCAGGTTCTGGTGCATATCATCCTGTGGGTGTTCAATGGGAAGGAGTGCACATACGCAGTGATGCATATTATCGTGCATCGCTGGATGGTTCAGGGCTTACTGATGCGCTCGCCAATGGACGACTCATGATTGTAGGTGAGATCATTCCAGCGATGCCCGCCCCGTATATTTATGGAGATGAAATACTTTGTTCCGGAACATCAGGCACATTAGAAACCGGGAGTCGCCAATTGCGGTACGCGAATGAGGTTATTGATTTTAGCTCTCAATTTCTCGATTATGCATTCAGCGCAGCGAGAACATTGGGAGTCCCAAATATTGCGCCCGATGGTTCATTGAGTCCTGAGGTATGGCTGAGTGAAACCCCGGATGATCAACGAGAATACCTCATTCTAGGATTTCCGGATCCAGCTCCAATCAATAATATTCAAATTCATGAATCACTCAATCCGGGCGCAGTCGATACAGTGTATGTAAAAAATCCCGTCACTGAACATTTTGACGTCGTGTGGTCTATTGCCCCTGATACGGCTGCAGCCACCGGAGAAATCTCCCGGATATTTAATATTGAATTTGACATGACAGTATTTAGCGTTTCTGAAATCAGGATTGCGATTGCTTCTGATTCTGTCGCTGGATTTAATGCTATTGATGCTGTTGCAATTGGCCAACATTATGAACAAGCTACTTATGATAGCTATTTGTGGTCGCCAGGGGGACAGATCACTTCTACGATTACAATTACTGAGGATGGTAATTACGGGCTTGAAGTAGAGGCAGGCGTGTGTACTGCCTCTACCAGCCTAGAAGTTGTCACGTCTAATTTGATTGCCCCAACAATCACGGTCGGTGGTCCTACCACATTTTGTGAAGGTGGCAGTGTTGTACTCCTGTCAAGCAAGGCTGGAGGCAATATTTGGAGTACAGGGGCAACAACAGACAGTATTATCGTGAGCGCTTCGGGATTTTATACCGTGTCACGTGATGACGGCTGTGACACACTTTATTCGGATTCAGTCGAAGTCATTGTCAATCCACTCCCGGATGTCTCAGTTACTGGTACAGTCATTTGCCAGGGAGATACGGCGACATTGGATGCCGGCGCGGGTTTCACTCAATACGTGTGGTCGACTGGAGATTCGACGCAGACAATACCTGCCACCACAATAGCACTGTACTTTGTCACTGTGACCGATACCAATGGGTGTGTTGGGGACACGTTTGTCATAACATCGCTACGGATTCCACCCTTCCCACAAATATCGGGAGACTTGGGGTTTTGCCCCGGGGATTCGACAATTCTGGATGCAGGCAATGGGTTTGCACAATACCTGTGGTCAACTTCAGCCACCACCCAATCAATCGCTGTTACTACACCGGGCATCATAGATGTCATTGTGACAGATGATGACGGATGTACTGGAGTCGATGCAGTTACAATCAACGCATATGTTGCCCCTACTCCATTCATATCCGGATCACTAGGCATATGTCTTGGAAATTCAACTGAACTTGACGCTGGCAACGGCTACAGCGCATATGAGTGGTCGACCGGCGAGACATCGCAAACCGTTTTTGTTGATACCGTTACAACAATTACCGTCACTGTAACGGATATTGGCGGATGTACAGGATCGACGAGTGTAACGACCACTTTGGATGGTAGTATTCCAGACGCACCAGGACCCATCAGTGGTCAGGAGACAGGGCTCTGCGATCAGTCAGGGATTGTGTATACAATTGATCCGGTTCCAAATGCCGAATTCTATGTATGGACCGTTCCAACAGGCGTGACAATAGATTCTGGCCAGGGAAGCACGAGTATTACTGTGACAACAGACTTTGCATTCAGCAATGGTGATATTGTTGTCGCTGCTTCAAATGCATGTGGTCAGAGTCCATCAATTTATCCAACATATCTTTCTATTCAAGGGTATCCAGATTCGCCGGGACCCATATCAGGTACGACGTTTATTGAGTGCAACTACGCCAATATCAAATATGCCGTCTCACCTGTCGGGGAAGCAACATCTTACAATTGGACGGTACCCGCCGGAGCCGTGATTATATCGGGGCAGGGCACGAATGACATCTCAATCACTTTTGGAGGGGTTTCAGGAGACATATGCGTGACAGCAGACAACAGTTGCAGCAGCAGCCCATCGAGTTGCACTTCGGTAGAAATCACAGAGGCGAACAATCTATACGTAACAAGTGCGATGGACATCGGGTCTGGCACACTCAGACAACTTGTTCTGGATGCATGCTGGGGCGACACGATACGTATTGATCCGTCCCTCATTGGAGATACGATCAACCTGACCGGAGTTGAAATTGATATCAATAAACATCTGAGTATCATCGGTCCGGGCAAAGAATTGCTGCATGTGAGTGGTGAAAATAACTCGCGCATCTTCTATATTCAGCCCGGAAGTTTTACATACCTGAAAGGCTTCACGATCATTAACGGCTATTCACTCCTTGACGGTGGTGCCTTTTTTAACGAGGGGATAGTGACACTAAGCGATATGCGCTTTAAAAATAATTATCAGGGAGTTGCGCTCAAGGCATTTTCCAATGACGAGAAGGTGTTGATCAAGCCTGGATTGGTAGAAGTCTTGCAATGAAACGGTGGCTGTTTCTGCACCGAGCTTGGGATTATAGATGAAAGCTTCAACTCGTATACCTTGTCAGTTCCATTTGATACATATCATTATCTTTGCCGACCGATTAAGGTTCAGGGCCCATAGCTCAGCTGGTTAGAGCAACTGACTCATAATCAGTAGGTCGCAGGTTCAAGTCCTGCTGGGCCCACAAGTCTAAGACAGAAACCCTTGTAGCACAGGATGTTGCAAGGGTTTTGTTTTTGGTGGTGAAACATAGGTAATACTGATTCTATACATTGCAGAGCTTGAGGACAAATGAAGGATATGATGCTGACCACAGCTTTAAACGCGGAATTGACTGAGCAAACGGCATGTCCACAATCATTTGAAGAGATCCACTTTTGTGGTGAATGTGTGATATACATTCGGTGATTAGTGCAGTATAATCCTGTTGGGCGCACATAAACTGGCCAATTGTAAGCGACCGTAAAACATTATCCTGTATATTAGGCATATGCCACGATCTGGTGGGATTCATAATCACGTGGGTGTCGACAACCAACACATGAAGCAATTCATTACAGTTCTTACATTCAGCATACTCCCTCTGGCCGTTAATAGCCAGATTCCAAATGCAGGTTTCGAACAGTGGGATTCAATTGAAAACTATGAAAAGCCATTGGGCTGGATTACAAATCAGAGCCAAGAGCTGACTCGACTGCAAAGGGACACCGCTCGTGTTGAAGGTCAATACTCGCTTAAATTATTCCCAAGCACTGGCAGTTGGTTTGATGTATGCGAGAGTCATTTAATCACAACAGTTAAAATAGATCAACAATATCAGGTAGTACATAGTTTGTATTTTTATTATAAAATAATTCCCGATAGCACATATGGATATGCAGGCGCTTTTCTCCATTCCACCGTACGTGTCTTCAATAAAGACGGAACTGTTGAGCTTATCTCGTCAACCATAACTGAAGAAACTCCTGAGTTTACCGAAATAGAAATACCATTGCTGCATACAACTATTGATTCAATTAGAATAAGCTTTAGTGGTGGAGCTAGAAGTCACGGTGCAGCTGATATTTGTTACCTCAGATCATTTGCATGGATTGACAACTTATCGATTAAACCAAGCAGTGTGACGAGTACTGAGCATATTAATACCGCCCTCGTATCGGTGTTCCCGAACCCTTCGCGCGGAATACTTCATATTGATGGAAATTGGAGAGAATTGCAGGATTATACTGTCTATTCTATTCTTGGTGACATCGTTGCGCATGGAACATTATCAGAACCTAGAATTCAGATAAACGAACCTGGCATATACGTCCTTGTCCTGACTGACCCACGCCATTTGAAGGAACCAGTTGTATCGAAAATAGTAATTCAGAAATAGCTCGGACTTTAATCACCAATGAATCCATTGTAGTAAAATCATTGTTACTGAGCCTTCCCTTATAGACAATTATGAGTCTTGTATTTTGCCACCGCATGAAAGTGTTTAATTCTGTAACAACCCATTCAGATAAATGACAGTCGCCTAAAGCAGCTATCCTTCCTCTCGAAATACTAATATTGAAGCCAGACGCTTGCAATCGTCACCCGTCATCATCTATCTTAGCCACTTGGCCCAATGCCAGGATGTCAATCAATGACGCACGTAAGATTTAATGGAATCGGAGCATCCTAGAAAGACCCGCCGATTGGCAGACAAAAAAAGAAATCAAATAATGGTTCATTGAGACAGTGCTTTGTCTCGCTATTCTAGTCATCCGGACATGGTACTTCTACCCATGTCGGAATGCCCATGTCGTCAACTGTCAACTTGCGACATATCACAGTCCCTGGGAGATTTCCCGCTTGCTCTTGTGTACGAATTATTAAGAGGTTGGACGCATTTGTTATCCTGTGTGACACAAGAACTGGTTGGTTTGGGGCAATATCTGGTATGATCAAATCGATATCTGG
>QMOR01000208.1 GCA_003648285.1 Bacteroidota bacterium | reverse complement strand
TGATGCTATTGACATATTCTGTTTCCTCAGTGGCCGGATTTGTATCATCAAACCTCAAATTTGTCAGTCCGCTGTATTTCTCCGCGATACCAAAGTTCAAACAGATGGACTTTGAGTGACCGATGTGCAGATATCCATTTGGCTCAGGAGGAAAACGGGTCATGACCCGCCCATCATTTTTACCATTTGCGATATCCTCTTCGATAAACTGCTCAATAAAATTCTTTACTTCGTTTTCCATTTGTCTACATTCTTTCGGGCATTTCAATACCCAATAATTCCATGCCGGCTTTTAAAATTTCACCGATCTGCTTGATTAATAACAATCTGTGATGACGAGCAGTTTCTGACTCTGCAGTGAGCACCCGATAATCGTGCATATACCGGTGCAATGTCTTTGCCAATTGATAACAATAGTTGGCAATCAGTCCTGGATTGAACAGCTCAGCCGCCTGATCCACCACTGAAGTAAACGCATAAAGTTGAGCCAGCAGGCTCCTTTCATCATCGGCCAGATCGTAAGCTTCTTTCTTATCATCTCCTCCAGCTTCAGCCGCCTTGCGCAGGATTGACTGAACACGCACGTATGCGTACTGGATATAAGGACCCGTTTGCCCTTGCATATCAACACTCTCTGCAGGATTAAATATCATGCGTCGCTTGGGATCGACCTTGATGATGAAGTACTTCATCGCAGCCAAACTGATTTTACGCAATACATCATCCTGTTCTTCCTCCGTCAGATCGACGATCTCACCACGCTCGGATGTTTCCTTTTTTGCTTCTGCATAGACCTCATCCATGAGATCATCGGCATCTACAACTCTCCCCTCGCGTGTCTTCATCCGCCCGGTAGGCAAGTCAACCATGCCATACGACAAGTGATTGAGTCCGTCTGCAAACGGTACGCCGAGTTTTTTCAGGGACTCAAAGAGCACATTGAAATGGTAATTTTGTTCATCGGCGACCACGTAAATCATCTCTTTGGCACCAAAATCATCGTACCTCAATTGTGCCGTACCAAGATCCTGTGTCAGATAGACAGATGTGCCATCACTGCGAAGGAGAATTTTTTCATCCATGCCCGCATCTGTGAGATCTACCCATACAGATCCGTCCTCTTTCGTGAAGAAAACCTCCTTTGACAGTCCTTCCTCTACCATGCTGCGCCCGAGCAGATAGGTCTGTGACTCATAGTACAATTTATCAAAACTCACTCCAAGGCGCTCGTAGGTCTGATCAAATCCAGCGTAAACCCAACTATTCATTTTGGCCCACAAGGCATGTACCTCAGTATCACCTGCTTCCCACTTGAGCAGCATCTCCCTTGCTTGCCCACCTAGCAGGCTGAACTTGTTGAAGTAGGTATTCTTATACTTTTTGAAAAAGATTTCCGCATCAGGCTCGTCAGCTTCGTCAAATACCTCCCTGCCTGAATCAGATTCCTGCCATACCAGGTATTCTGCCAGAAACTCTTGTTCGAATCTGACATACCACTCGCCGACGAAATGATCGGATTTGACATTTGCCTCTTCGGGAGATATTTGCCCGCTGTACAATTGCCATGACAACATGCTTTTGCATATCGCGATGCCACGATCATTGATGATCTGCACGCGAACTACCTCCTTGCCCACTGCCTCGAGAATACGGCTCATGGACCAACCCAGCAAGATATTTCGGATATGCCCCAGGTGAAGTGGCTTGTTGGTATTGGGTGATGAGAATTCAATCATCACGCGACCACTCTGTGAAGGCTGTTTCCACCAGTCCGACGTAGCGGACATGCTGTACAACTGTTCTGACCAATAACTATCGGACAATGACAGGTTCAGAAAGCCTTTGACAACATTGAACGCTTCGATTTTGTCGTCATTGTCTACAAGATATTGCCCAAGCATCTCGCCCACTGCTTCGGGAGATTTGCGCAGGAGTTTGACAAAGGGAAATATCACGATCGTATAGTCCCCGACAAAATCTTTGCGGGTGGGTTGTACCAACAATGAGGACGGATCAATGTCAATTGAGAAAACCGCCGGCATTGCCGAACTCACCGCACTTTGTAATTCCTTGAATATGCTCATACCTAAAAAATGAGCGGCAAAGTTAGGTCAATTGATCCTCATTTTTAAACAAAGAAAAATGGCACTGTCCATACTTCCGGATTTCGACAAAATGTGGGTGTTTGATAAAGGTATTTGTCTGATTGTGTTCGAGAACAAATAGCCCGCCATCAGCGAGAAGATCGTTGTCAAATATCAGATCAGGAACTGTTTTCAGACTGGGAAGTGCGTACGGCGGGTCCGCAAAGATATAGTCAAACTTTCCGATGCCCGGCTTCTTGCAGTACCTGAACACATCATACTGCGTAATATGCATCTTGTCCGAAATATCGAGCTCGTCCGTCATGTGATGTGCAAAACGCACACATCCCTTAAACTTGTCAACATAAGTGACATCGGTACAACCGCGCGAGATGGCCTCTATACTGTGGCTACCTGTGCCACCGAAGAGATCGAGAAACCGCATCTCTGCAAACTCAAATCTGTTTTGAAGAATATTAAAAAGAGCCTCCTTTGCGTAATCGGTTGTCGGCCGGGTTGGCCAATTGTCTGCAGGAGGATAGAATCTGCGCCCACCAAACTCTCCACCGATTATACGCATGATCCGATCATCCTGAGATCCAGTACTCTGGCATGATCACCACCCGCGATTTGCTTCTCGTCTATTGACAAATATTCGACAAGATGATCGTGCAATTCAGGTAGGTAGGCTGACCCGCTGAATTCAAATCCCGGGTTATTATCAATATTGAGATTCTCCAGTAATGCGGCGATATAGTAGACGACATCATTCTGATCATGCCACCGCATCTGATTGATGTATTTGAGGGCTTTGCCTTCTACGATGACGATCTCAAGCCATCTATGAGAGATATTGGCATGTACCAGAGTACCATGTGCATCTGGTCCTGACAATGCATGGCACAGCAAGCTGCTCAGACTGTGCCGTATCCGGGCATCCTTGTAAAACATCTGAATTTCTGCATTGAGCAGTTCCGGTATAGCAAATAGCAATGCGTATTCCGTGCCTTTCACCACATCGGAGTGGATTGTGTCGTTGGGTCCAACCTCTGCTTGACTCACTAAAAGCGACTTCGCGTTGCCATGAATAAGTTGATCCTGAGGAACAGAGACAAAAGGTACACCACGCACCGCCAGGGTCTTTTTGTGGAATTCGTCAAACAGAAGATGGTCATCAGCAAGGACCTCTGACAGATATGCAAGTGGCTTGGTGAAGCTGGGATATCTCTTGTCAAAGACGACCGCCCGGGTCCGATAATGCTCTGTGTCCCCCTCGGGAAATATCAGGTAGGAAAAGCTCTCCTCACAGCAAATACAAGATAGGTTTAGCCCAGACTTCGAATTGTGTGTCTTGTCAAGGTCGTCATATTGATAGACTACCTCTCCCAATTACCTGCAGTATTCGGTGTATTCATGTCGCCAAACTTGAGGAGCTGGTTTGGTTTGTAGCGGCTGTCGTATTTCTTGAACCGCTCATCGCCATATTCACCCATGAACAATTTTCTTATCACACCCACTTCAACTACATGCACCATCGTTTTTTGATATTCGATCGTGTCAGCTTGTATTTTAAACGTGGTCCCTTTTGGAGCGAATGGGACAAAGCGCAAAGAATCGAGATCGATTCCCATTGCATTGAGAGAGTCAATCGCAGGAAAGTATGATGTATCGTATGTAATCTGAGAAATATCAAAATTTGGATCATCCGGATCGCCCATCACATTGATGATCATAAAGTCTTCTGTTGAAAGTACGAATGCCAGTGTGTCAAAGTTATTGCTAAACGATCCGGTGATGGTACGATAGAACTCCTGTGTCTGCCGGATTGTCATCAATTTAGCAACCACAGCCCTTTCACGGCGCGTTTTTTCTTTTTGAAATTCGATAGGCTCCTTGATATTATCATAGAGTAAATACCCAAGCAGACAGATCAGTCCAACCAACAATAAGTTTATAACAATTTTCATAGTGTAATTTTCATTTCAATCAGGACACACACAATGATACGAGTTTTCCGAAATATCTCAATTTACTTTTCAACAGATTTTTCACACGTATTACCTCTCACAGATGCGTGTCATATTATCTTTGGTGTGTGTCTATGCCAAAAATAAGATATATCCTGGCTATTGAGTCATCTTGTGACGATACTGCGGCTGCCGTGATGCGTGAAGGTGAGCTTTTGAGTAATGTCACTGCTCAGCAGATTGTACATAGTAAATACGGTGGTGTCGTACCTGAGTTGGCTTCGAGACAACATCAGATACTTATCACTCCAGTAGTCGCTCAGGCACTAGATGAGGCAAATGTCCGGCTTGGCGAATTGTCGGCGATTGGATTTACCCAGGGACCCGGATTACTTGGATCGTTGCTGGTCGGCACTTCTTTTGCCAAAGGGCTATCGCTGAGCCTTGGCATTCCGCTGATTGCTGTGCATCATATGCAGGCACATGTGCTTGCCCACTTTATCGAGGATCCAAAACCCACATTTCCATTTTTGTGCCTCACCGTCTCAGGCGGACACACCCAAATCGTAAAAGTCACTGACCACCTGAAAATGGAAGTGATAGGTACGACCCGGGATGATGCTGCTGGCGAGGCATTTGACAAGACCGGCAAAATGCTGGGACTCCCCTATCCGGCTGGCCCAATTATCGACAAGCTTGCTCGCGAAGGCACTCCTCAGTTTACATTCCCAAAGCCGCGAGTACCTGGCCTCGACTTTAGCTTCAGTGGTCTAAAGACTGCAATTCGTTATTTTCTGATAGCTCGCATGAAGGAGAGTGACCAGTTTATCACCGAAAACCTCGCTGATATCTGTGCGAGTGTGCAGTCGACGATTGTGACAATATTGCTGGACAAACTGGAGCTGGCCTCTTCCGAAACGGGCATACGAGAGATAGCCATTGCCGGTGGTGTTTCCGCAAATTCGGGGTTGAGAGATGCGCTTGGATTAAGGGCCAGTGCCAATGGGTGGACCACATATGTACCCAAGCTTGAGTATTGTACGGACAATGCTGCTATGATTGCTGTTACCGCGCACTTTAAGCTGCTTGGGGAGCAGTTTGTGGGGTTGGATGTGAGGCCGGCGGCGCGGATGGCGTTTTAAAGAGAAGATTGTGTTTAAAGAAAAGATTCTGAAGGGAAGCCACTAATGGCACGAATTTTCACTAATAAATACGTTTCGATTAGTGAAAATTCGTGTAATTAGTTTGCCCTCGCTTGCGGGGTGGCAAAAGAAAATCCTTTATCCATTCACAATCTTCTTCTTCATCTTCTTAAACTCCGCCTTGCTGATGATCCCTTCTTTCTTCAGGTCCGAAAGTTTTCTCAGCTGCTCTGCAGGATCGGCTTTTTTCTTTTTAGCCATTTTGAACGCTTTTTTCTCCGCTTCGGCTTCCTTGTGAATTTCGCGAGCCACTTTTTTTCCTTTCTCGAATTTTTCGTTGTACAACTTTATCAGTCTGTCCATATCGAAATCGAGAATCGTTCCTCCGGTTTCGAAGTGCTTCTTGAAGACTTCTCCGACAGCGAATGATGACGCGCCGGACAAGATTGCCATTGTAACGCCTCCTATGATTGTCCCTATCCCGGGAATCAGTTTGACAGCCATCCTTGCACCTGCTTTGGCAAAGCCGCTTGTGGTAAGGGCTGTTACGACGGCTTTCATTTCATTTTCCTTAAAATCTACGTCGTACAATTTGCAGAGCTGGCGTACCATGTCGAGTTGGATTGCGCTGACTGCAAAAAAGTCTGCGATTGGTATCGGGATCATCCCGGCGCCCATCGACCATACGATGTGATTTCTGATAATCGTGTCTGCGTGCTTTGTACGATCTGTCTTGTCTCCCATTTTCTCTGTATTTAATTCTAATAAGTCCATTGTGAAGGTATTAATTCCTTTAATGGTGCAAAAGATGTGATTTTTTTCTTTTGGGGCAATTTGATTAGAGGAGTGTGGGCTGTGGGTCGATGAAATGGTGCATGGCGGCAGGTGGGAAGAAGCAACGTGTGGCACACCTTAAGGTGTGCCACACCCTTAGATTATCGGAT